>JAPSGP010000475.1 GCA_031177445.1 Acidimicrobiia bacterium | reverse complement strand
TCGACGCCGAGTTGCACTGCGCCCACGGTTCCGGCCGCGCGGTGCGACGCATCCTGGACTGGAAGCCGTTCGACTACTTCACCGAGCAGATCGACCCGGTGAAATCGAGCCTCACCACCCCGCCGGAATGTCGGGCCACCAGCGAGTTCGTGGAGCGACCCGACGGCACGACCACGCTGCGCTATCGCGCGCAGTTCACCGAGCCGAACGTGATGGTCCGGCTGACGAAGCCGATCGTCAAGCGGGCGTTCCGGAGGATCTTCCTCACCACCGAGCGCCGCTTTCGGGCCCTCGTCGAGAGTGGCGAGGCTGATGCTGCGCCTCGCGACCGCTGAGCGCCCTCAGCCCGGTGCCGTGCCCTCGGTCCAGGTGACGTGGAGGGACTGACGGCTGAACCGCAACGACCACCGCAACCTTCTGCCGGCTCATCCGTCGACCCTGCGGACCGACTGTCAGGCTGATGTGAGCGCCGGGGCATAGGGTGCAAGACATGTCGGGAGACACAAGCTTCACCGTGCTCCTCCTGATGGTCGGGGTCGCCGGCATCATCATCGAGCTGTCGCATCCCGGCGTGAGCGTTCCCGGGCTCGTCGGCGCGGCCGCGCTCGTCCTCGGGGTCCTCGGCGCCTCACTCCCGAGGTCGACTTCGCGCCCGCGGTGGTGATCGCCGCCGGCATCGTGCTGGCGGGTCTCGACCGCGCTGCTACCCGTCGAGGTCGTAGGCGACGGGATGACGGGGCTCGTACAGCGAGAGCTCGGACCCGCTCGGGAGCCGGATCGATGCCAGGAGCCCCCAGCCCTCGTCGCTGACCGGTCGGACGACGTCGACTCCTTGGTCGGTGAGCTCGCCGCGTCCGCTCGATGTCGTCGCACATCAAGTACAGCTCGTGCTTCGTCTCGCCATCGGCGGGATGCACGGCGATCTCCGCCGGGGGCAGCTTGAAGATCAACCAGCCGCCACCGGCATCGACACCGGCGAATCCGAGCGTGTCGCGGATGAAGGCACGGTCGGCGTCGGCGTCGTTGCTGTAGACGATCACATGCGCTCCGTTGATCACATCCGGTCACCACCTCGACTTCTCCGAGATCTCGGGTCGTAGCATCGCCGCGACATGGAGTTTGGCACCTACGACATCTCGGAGTTCGCCGACGAGCTTGCGGCGGCGCCCGGCAACCACGAGATCGCGTCAGCGGTGCAATTCGAGAACGACCGTGTGCGTGTCTGGGACCTCGTGCTCGAGCCGGGCGAGCGGCTGCCGTTCCACTGCCACGACCGCACCTACTTCTTCGTGACGATCGAGGGCGGCACCGCGATCAGCCGCTTCCCCGACGGCAACATGGTCACGATGGACTACGAACCGGGTGCGCCGTGGTTCACCGAGATCGCCGACGACCCCGAGATCCACGACCTCGAGAACGTGGGCGACACGCGCTTGCGCTTCGCCACCGTGGAGCTCCTCGAGGCGTAACGGGAATCACTCCTGGCCGTAGCGGTCGTGGTAGTCGAGCCAGTGCATCATCGGGCCGTCGCTGCGGCCCTTGGGCTCCTCCCAGTCCTCCTGGCGACCGAGCACGGTGAGGTCGAGCCAGTTGTATGTACCGAGCAGCAGGTCGCCGCCGCGCCCATACGACGAGTAGGTGTGGAAGATGCGGTCACCGTCGCGCAGGAACGCGCTCGTGCCCGGCAGCTCGCCGGACCAGTCCTTCCACGCGGGGTCGTTGCGCGCGTACTCGTCCTGGCTGCGGTAGTTGTACTCAGTGGACCCGGTGTCCTTGTCGATCGTGACGTGGAAGTCGTAGTTGAAGTCGCTGCGGAACGACGAGTACCACGGCATCGTCCAGCCCATGCGTCGCCTGAAGTCGGCGAGGCGCTCCCACGGCCCGCGGCTGACGACCGCGAGTGTGGTGTTGCGGGCGTGCAGGTGCGCGAGGTCGCCGATGTTGTCGACCAGGAACGAGCAGCTCGGACAGCCCTGGTCCTCGTCCCACAGCCACATGAAGTGGTACACGAGGAGCTGACGCCGATCCTCGAACAGGTCGAGCAGCGTCGCCTTGCCGTTTGGGCCCTCGAAGACGTACTCCTTGTCGATCTCGACCATCGGCAGCCGCCGGCGTTCGGCGTTGACCGCGTCCCGCTGGTGGGTGAGCTCCTTCTCCTGGGCGAGCAGCCGCTTGCGTGCGTCCAGCCATTCGTCGCGTGACACGACCGGCGGAAGGCTCATACCGTCGCCTCCTTCTCTGCCCGGGTGCAGATCTCCGTACTACGACCGCCCGCCGGGCCGGGATTCATCGGTCTATGGCGCCAGATGCACCTTGGCGCCGAGCGCCTCCATCACCCGGCGGGCGACGAACTGGCTACCCGCCACGTTCATGTGGATGCCGTCCTCGAGGCGCATGTCGTTGACGGCCCCCGTCTCGTCCGGGAACGCGTGTGCGTACTGGCCCGGTGCGCCCGGGGCGCTGAACAGCATCCACGTGTCGATGTAGGACACCGCCGGGCGCTTCTCGGCCTCGCTCTTGAAGACCTCGTCGACCAGCCCCATCGACTCCGAG
>JAPSGP010000035.1 GCA_031177445.1 Acidimicrobiia bacterium | reverse complement strand
CGAGCTCGAGGGGCTCACCGTCGAGCAGCCGGCGATGAGCGTCCGCGTGCTGCTCCCAGAGCCACGCAAGCAGGCACTCGTCATCCCGACCTGGAACGGGAACGAGTTCCTCCTACCCGACGGGCGCCGCCCCGTCATTCGCACCTTCACGCCCTGGCGCGCCGATCCGCAGGCGCTCGAGCTCGACGTCGGGATCGTGCTCCACGGCGACGGCGCCGCGTCCGAGTGGGCAGACGCGGTCGAGGGTGGGGCACCGGCGGCGATCTCGGGGCCGGGGCGCGGGTATGCCGTCGACCAGGAAGCACCCGCCTTTCTCCTCGTCGGCGACGAGACCGCGCTCCCCGCCATCACCCAGCTGCTCGAAGAAGTGCCCACGGACGCGCGCGTGGAGGTGCATCTCGAGGTCGGCCATCCCGACGCACGGTTCGACCTCCCCGGCCACCCCGAAGCGATCGTCGTATGGCACGACCTCCCACCCGACGCGCGCTCCGGGGACGAGCTCGCCCGCGCCGTCGGCGCAGCCGACATCACGGCCGAGACGCGCGTCTGGGCAGCCGGCGAAGCGGCCGCCGTGCAGCGCATCCGCCGCCATCTGTTCGCAGACCGGGGGCTGCCCCGGGCCCGGGCTTCGGTGCGCGGCTACTGGAAGCACGGCCGGAGCGGCGACGCCGACAACGACTGAGCCGTCGGAACCACACCGACGGACTCCGTGACCGCGCCGCGAACGAAGCGACGAAGTGGATCTAGGCCGTAGCCCGTTCCTGCTGGTACCAGTCGCACGTTCGGCGCAGTCCGCTCTCGAGCGTCGTCGTCGCGGCAAAGCCGAACAGCTCGTGCGCGCGGGTGGTGTCGAGCCGGCGCCGGGGCTGGCCGTTCGGCCGTGAGACATCCCACGTGATCTCCCCGCCGTACCCGGTCACGTCGGCGACGGTGTGGGCGAGGTCCCGAATGCTGATCTCGCTCCCGGAACCGACGTTGACAGGCTCAGCGCCGTCGTAGTGCTCGAGGGCGAGGCGAAACGCGCGCGCGGCGTCGTCCACGTAGAGGAACTCGCGGGTGGCCGATCCGTCGCCCCAGAGCTCGACCTTTCCAAGACCCTCGTCGCGCGCTTGGACGAAGCGCCGGATCATGGCCGGGATCACGTGACTGGTCTCGAGATCGAAGTTGTCGCCGGGCCCGTACAGGTTCACGGGCAGGAGGTAGACCGTGTTGAGGCCGAACTGCTCCCGATAGGCGTGCGCTTGGACCAGCAGCATCTTCTTGGCCAGCCCATACGGCGCGTTGGTCTCCTCCGGGTACCCCGCCCACAGATCGGCCTCCCGAAAGGGCACGGGGGTGTCCCGGGGGTACGAGCAGACGGTCCCGGCCACGCACACCTTCTCGATCCCGACCACCCGGCATGCCTCCAGCAGCTCGATGCCGATGGTCGCGTTCTCGTAGAAGAATCGGCCGGGTTCGGCCTGGTTCGCGCCGATTCCGCCCACGGTCGCAGCCAGGTGGACGACGGCATCGGGACGGGTGTCGTCGAGCATTCGCCTGATCTCGTCGCGCCGGCGCAGGTCATAGTGGGCGCGGCCGATCCCGGCGACCGTCGCACCGGCGTGCTCGAGCTCGGCCACCACGTGAGCCCCGAGGAAACCGGTTCCGCCGGCCACGACGACGGTGGCGCCATCGAGTCGCAAGGGTAAGGGAGCGTAGTCATCACCGACTGGCGTGCCTACGTCGATCGATTCCACGCCGACCGGCCCGGCATCACCGAGCAGGTGCTCGCCCGTTGCCGGGATGCCGACGGTCGCAGCCCGTACGAGTGGGCACTCGATGCTGTCGACGCGCGCCACCTCGTCGTCGACCTCGCCTGCGGGAGCGCGCCGATGTCACGCGTGCTCACCGGACGGTGGGTCGGCATCGACCGCTCGCGATCCGAGCTCGCACTGGCCGCCGCACGCGGCGCGAGACCACTCGTCGTTGCCGACGCCGTCGCGCTCCCGGCGCCGTCCGCCGGTTTCGACACAGTGTTGTGCACGATGGGGCTGATGCTGTTCGAGCCGCTCGATCCGATGCTGGCCGAGATCGCGCGGCTGCTCCGCCCGCGCGGGCGGTTGGTCGCGCTGCTTCCGTCGACGAAGCCCCTCCGCCTTCGTGATCGCGCGCGCTATCTCGGGCTGCTGGTGGCGCTGCGCCGTCGCCTCACCTACCCGAACGATCGCGCGTTGTCGAGGCCCGACACGCCACTCCGACGTGCCGGGTTGTTCCTTGCCGACGACCGCACGAGCCGGTTCGACCTCACGATCGACAGCGACGAGATCGCGGATCTGTTCGTCCGGTCGCTCTATCTCCCCGGTGCCAAGAACGAGCACATCGAGGCCGCAGCGGCCGTCGCACGGCGATGGGTCGGAACGACGATCTCCATTCCCCTACGCCGCGTGGTGGCAGAACGGGAGTAGGCGGGGACAGCGGGGGTGCCGACTCGCTGTCAGGTCTCACCGTCACGGAACACCGAGACGAGCACGCGCATGATGAGCAGGGTGCTGCAGAAGAGCCCGAAGTACCCGAAGAGCTCGTAGAGCGACGTCTGCCCGGTGAACTCGGGCCCACCCTTGATCCCGATGAGGAACACCGACATGAAACCCACGATGCCTCCGACGAAGGCGAGCAGCGCCCGGTTGAGGAACCTGGTGACCACCCGAACGTCCTCCTCGGAGGACAGCAGGCTGATGCGGACGCGCAGATCGCCGCGCTCGACGATCGTCGCCACGCGGTCGACGTGCCTTGGCAGCCGCCGCAGGAGCGGCGCCAGCTTGACCGCCTCGTCTCGCATCAGCTCGCCGACGCTCGACGGCGTCAGGCGCTCGCGTGACCACTCGGCGGCGACCGACTGGGCGGCGTCGATGACGAGGTAGCCCGGCCGCAGCGTCGTCAGCGTGCCTTCGAGGGTGATGAGCGCCCGAAAGAAGGTGCTGAACTCGGGCGGGAGACAGACGCCGAAGCTGAAGAACATCTGGAGGAGCTCGTTGAACATCGCCGCGCTCGGCACGGAACCCGGCCCGAGGTGACGGGCCATGAAGCGCGCCAGCGCCCGCTCGAACAGGTCGTCGTCGAAGCCGCTCCGGACGCCAGCCACTTCCAGCACCGCTTGTCGGAGCAGCGCGGCATCCTGGGACCCGACGGCGAACATCATCTCCCGGATCGACGACTGCTCGACGTGGTCGAGCCGACCGGTGGCGCCGAAGTCGATGAGCCCGAGCGTGCCGTCGGCGAGCGCGAGGACGTTGCCAGGATGCGGATCGGCGTGGAAGTGGCCTTCTATGAACATCTGCTGCAGCGAGCTGCGCAGCAGATGGTCGGCCAGGCTGTCGCGGTCGAGCCCCATCGCATCGATCCGATCGGTGTCGCGCACGCTGACGCCCTCGAACCACTCCATGACCAGCACCCGCGAGGTGGACAGCTCCTGGTGCACGCGCGGGACCCGCACGCCGCCCGAGTCCGCGAGCCGGCGCGAGATCTCGATCGCGTTCCGGGCCTCGACCCGGAAGTCGAGCTCCTCACGGAGCCGATCCGAGAACTCGCCGATGACCTGGGTCACCCGGTACTCGGCCGCCCAGGCGACCCGTGCTTCCAGCGTCTCGCCGAGTTGGGCGAGCACGTCGAGATCGCGCTCGACCGCATCGGCGATGCCAGGGCGCTGCACCTTGACGACGACCGCGTCGCCGTTCGGAAGCCGAGCCCGGTAGGCCTGCCCGATCGACGCCGCCGCGACCGGCTCCCAGTCGAACTCGCGGAACACGGCATCGACCGCGGCGCCGAGCTCCGCTTCGAGCAGCTCCTCGACGTCCTGCTGCGCCGCCGGCGCCACGTCGTCTTGCAGATGGGCGAGCTCGTGGACCATCGGCGGCGGGAGCAGGTCGGCGCGGGTCGAGAGGACCTGGCCGAGCTTGACGAACACGCCACCGGCATCTTCGAGCGCGTGGCGAACTCGAACCGGGACCGGCGCCCGACGGTCGGACGACTCCTCGTCAGCGATGCCGAGCGATTTTCCGAAGCCGTTGCGGGCGGCGATCCGCGTGATCTGCGCGTAGCGGCCGAGCCGCTGGGTGCGCCGGCGGAGCGCACGGATCGGGCGGGGGATCGACGTGAGGCTCGTCTGGGCACGCGCCAGCGTGCCCGGTTTGGCCAGCATCTCGATCCACACGGTCGCCGACATCGTGCAGAAGGTGGCGAAGAGCCACAGGTTGCGCGTGAACCCGGCGTCGCCGCCCTCGTGGTTCCTGGCCAGCACGACCGCGATGACCGCTCCCGCCACCCAACCCGCCACCGCGGAGATGACGACCGCGCTGAACGACCGCCGCACGCCAAGCAGCCGGCCGACGATCACCGCCACCACGAACATGCCCGCGAGCGACGTGACGAGGCGAACGCCGGTCAGCAGGTCGGAGATGCCGGGGACCTCGGTGGCCAACAACCTGATCACTCCTTCAGCCTCGCGCGGCCTCGTCGCCGCCGCCCTAGGGTGCGCAGCACGACCCGAGGGGGATGAGCGCGGAATGAACGCCGACACGGTGCAAGAGCGAGTGGCCGAGATCGCGCAGCGATGGTCTGACGAGCGCGCCGAGCGACAGGCCCGCCGCGGCCTCGAGCGCGAAGACTTCGAGCTCCTCGCCGAGGCCGGCGTGCTCACCACCGGACTTCCCGAGGAGTTCGGCGGTCTCTGGTCGGGTCTTCCCCGATCGACCCGGCCCATCTGCGAGATCCTGCGCACGCTCGCCCGTGCCGACTCCTCGGTGGCACTCGTGTGCTCGATGCACCCCGCCGTGCTCTCCTACTGGATGACGACGCCCGACGTCCCCGAGCCCCACGCGAGCGCATGGGCCGATCAGCGCGCCGAGGTCTTCGCCAGCGTCGCCGAGGGCGCGTGGTGGGGCACGATCACCTCCGAGCCCGGGAGCGGGGGTGACATCCGCCGGACCCGCGCGCGCGCGACCGCGCCCGACAATGGTCGCTACCAGCTCACGGGCCAGAAGCACTTCGGCAGCGGGTCGGGGATCAGCTCCTACATGCTCACGACGGCCGTCCCCGACGGCGACGACGAGCCCGACTGGTTCTATCTCCCCGTCAAGGGCGCGCCGTGGGACGGCTCGACGGGCATGACCCTGGTCGCCGAGTGGGACGGCCACGGGATGATCGCCACCCAGAGTCATGGGATGGCCTTCGACGACTTCCCGGCGGTGCGGCTGGCGTGGCCCGGCCATCTCCCCGACCTGGTCGCGGCGACCGGGCCCTTCGTCGGCTCGATCTTCACCGCGGTCGTCGTGGGCATCGTCGATGCCGCGGTGGCCGCGGCGCGTGCACAACTCGCCGCTCGTCACGAGGAACTACGGCCGTACGAGATCGTCGAGTGGACACAGGCCGACGTCGAGGCTTGGCTCATCCTGCAGGCGTACGAAGGAATGCTGCGCGCGGTCGAGACGGGCGAACCGGCGCTCGGGGCGGTGCTGCGGGCCAAGACCGGGATCGCGCAACTGGCCGAGTCGTGCCTGCTCAGAATCTGCCGCGTGATGGGTGGCGGGACGTTCGCCCGGCGGTCGCCGTTCGGGTGCTGGTTCGAGGACGTTCGCGCCCTCGGGTTCCTGCGACCTCCGTGGGGCCTTGCCTTCGACGCGTTGTCGGAGGAGTCCCTCAGTCAGTAACGCCGACCGAGCGGGTCCCGCGCTCGACCGCCTTCTTGTGGATGCGCACGACGTTTCCGGACGGCGACGTGCGGAGCTGGACAAGGTCGCACAGCTGGTTCGCGATCCACAGGCCCCGGCCGCCGTCGGTGTCTCCGTCGGGAGACACCCGGCCGACGAGCGGGTCGTCGAAGTGCCCGCGGTCGTGCACCTCGCACACGAGCGCGTCGCCGTCCCACCAGACGCGTAGCCAGCCCTTCCCTCCGCCGTGTCGAATGCTGTTGGTCGCCACCTCGTGGACCGCCAGGACGACGTCGGCGGTCTGGAGCGCGTCGAGGCCGTTGCGAGCCGCGTGCTCCGACACGAAGCGTCGTACCGAGGGCAAGCCGTCGATCGACTCGAAGAAGAGCTCGAACGGGCGCGCTCGCGGCTCCGGGAGCTGGCCGTCGAACGGCGACGCAATCGCTTCGACGTTCCGATAGCTCGCGTTCGAGCGTTGCTCGTGGCCCTCGATGAGGAACGGATGGCTGCGGCGCGCTTCTGCCAGGACTTCGGGGCCGAGTGCGTCGGTGTCGTACGTGCATAGGAGCCACCACGGCGCAGTGTTTGCGAACGCCACGTTGAGAAGCGACTCGTGGAGCTGGCACTCGATCAGCTCGTCCGGCGATCGCTGGGCCGAGATCGGTTCGCCGATCCCGCGTAGCCGGCGACCGCCACGACCGTGCTCGCGCACGAACTCGCGCCAGATCGGGATGATGCGCGCCGGGTTGCGCCCGATCTCGTCCATGTCGGCGAAGTGGACGGCACGGGCGTCGCCGCCGAGCCCGGTGCGCAAGGCGTCGATCTTCTCGGCGTTGACGACCACCAGCACCGGATCCCCCGCGGCCACCCCGTCGTTGATGAACGGCAGCGTCTGCGCGAGCAGATCGGCGAGCCCGGCGTACAGGAGTGCTTCGTGGCAGAAGCCGTCGGGCGCGGGCAGTCCAGCCATCGAAGGGATCGTCATGACTCCCCCGCGCTCTCCCGGCTCCCGCTCAGCTGGACGGGACGAGGGTACCCCGCGGTATTTCGGTCTATCCGGAAATCGCGCCTCAGAACGCGGCGAGGTACGGGCCGTCGCCGTTGAACGCGAGTCGTGCCAGCGCCACCGGCCGGGGCGTGACCTTCTCGTATTCGACGGCCCACGGCCCGTACACCATCCAGATCCCGTCACGGTCGATGAAGTGCGAGGACTCGCCCGGGCCCGCGCCCTGCGCGTTGGTCGACAGGAACGGCCCCGAGTACGGCTTCGTGCACGGTCCCGCCGGCCCCACACACTCGGCGACGCCGATTCCGTAGTACGGCTGGTTGAACCAGTTGCCCGAATAGAACAGCCAGTAACGGCCGCCCACGAGGATCATGTGCGGCGCCTCGACGATGCGGCCTTCCCATGGCTGATCGGCGGTGAGGATCTCGTAGCGCTCGCCCACCAAGGTCAGCCCGTCTTCGCTGAGCTGCTGGGCGAAGAGACTGGCGTGCGTCCCGTCTTCCTCGGCGTTGTCGTCGGACTTCCAGTGCATCCAGAGGGTGCCGTCGGCATCCACGAAGGTGCGCGGGTCGATCGAGCCCTTCCGCTCGAGCTGGCACACGATTGGCTCCGGCATCGGCGTGAACGGGCCGGTGGGCACGTCGGCGGTCGCGGCCCCAATGCACTGGCGGAACCGGGGTTGGTCCTTGAGGCCCGCAGTGAAGTAGAGGACGTAGCGACCGGCGATCCGGCGTGCGTCGGGACCCCAGGTCTTTCCCGAGATCGCCCACGGCGGGACGACGGGGAGCGCGTCGATCATCGGTCCCCAGGCGCCCTCACGGTCGGTCATCTCCCGGACCGGGATCTGGAACGTGTCCCAGCAGCAGCCGCTCGAGTAGAGATAGCGCCGCCCCCGGTCGACCAGCACGAAGGGATTGGCCTGGTCCGGATCGGGGCCGACGATCTTGGCGGGTGCGGCGGGGTCCGCCGGTGGGGGCGGCGCCGTGGGAGGCACGGGCACGCTCGCGAGCGCATCCTCGGACGGCACTGTCGATGCTTTGGGTGCCGCTGTCGTCGCAGCCGCACCCGCGCGCTCGCCCCCAGCCTCCGACGACGAACTACCGGTCAGGAGCAAGACACCACCGGTGACGGCTGCTCCCACGACGATGACCGCCGCCACGAGGACGAGCATCCTCTTCGGCCCTGTTCGTTGGTCCCGGGTACGCGGTGTCACAGCCTCACTCACGACGGACGCCGGCGAATCGGCGAAGGCACAGGCTACGCGCTGAACCCCACCCGAACTTTGACAAGACGGGGTCCCCCGCGACCGCACGTCCTTGCCCCGGCGCGAGACGCACCCCTACGGTGATCGCATGCCGAACATCGACGTGCCCGACGACCTCATGTCCTGGATGTTGCTCCGGCCCGAGCTTGGTGCCGGGATGGGCGCCTTCAGCGAAGCGGTGTACGACAAGAGCTCGTTGCCGCTGCGCGAGCGGGAGGTGGCCCGCATGCGCATCGCCGAGGTGAACGAGTGCGAGCTGTGCAGGAACACACGCGACGAGTGGGGCGCAGCCGCCGGCGTCGACGAGGCGCTCTACGACCACATCCTCGAATGGCGCACCTGGCCCGGTTACAGCGAGCGCGAGCGTCTCGCGGCCGAGTTCGCCGAGCGGCTCGCGCTCGATCACGTCGCCATGAAACGCGACGCCGACTTCTGGGCGCGTCTCCGCGCCGCGTTCACCGACGACGAGATCGTCGACCTCGGCATCTGCTGCGCACTGTGGCTGGGCTCGGGACGACTCATGAGCACGCTCGACGTCGCCCAGTCGTGCTCACTGACGTTGCACGAAGGCGTCAACGCACCTGGCTGAACTGTCGTTGCGGGGAAGCCGGCGACCGATGCCGGGTGGTTGGCCCGCGGAGGCGGCGGCTTTGCCGACCGCCGGAGCAGGAGCCGGAGCTTGCTACGGCGACCAGAGGAAGCCGAGGACCGAGCCTGCGTTCACCCTGGAAGTTGTCGCCCCAGACGAGGCGGTGAGGCTCGGCCGAGGCCGAGCCTGCCCGGCAGCGGTTGCCGGCTCGCCCGCTCAGACGCGTGACGAAATCACGCCCGCGGCGCGGAGGTCGCCGAGCTCGTCGTCCGACAGCCCGAGCTCGTCGCGCAGGATGGTGTCGGTGTGCTCGCCGACCCAGGGCACGCGCTGCTCCGGGCCGTCGGCGACCTTCGACAGCTTCACCGGGTTGCCGGGCACGAGGTACACGTCGTCGCTGTCGGTCCGCGGGACTTCGACCAGCATGTTGCGGGCGGCGACGTGCGGGTCGGCGATGACGTCCTCGGCGCTGTTCACGGGGCCGGCGGCGATGCCCTCGGCGTTCATCGCGTGCGCCGCCTCGAGCTTGGTCTTGTCGGCGGCCCACTTCTCCACTGCAGGTCGGATCATGTCCTCGAGGTGCTCGCGCCAGCCTTGGCGGTCCGCGAGCCGCGGGTCCTCGAGCCATTCGGGACGGCCGACGAGCTGCGCGAGCCGCTCGAACTGGTGCTCGCGACCGACCTGGGCGACGAACCAGCCGTCGCCGGCGCGGAACGGGTCGGTGATGAGGGGCACACCCGTCCCGCGCCGCTCGCCGAGCGAGTACAGGTTCGTGACCACGTCGGTCATCGCCATCATCGAGTCGAGCATGGCGATGTCGACGTACTGCCCCTCGCCGGTGCGGTCGCGATGCCGGAGAGCGCTCAGGACGCCGATCACCGAGAACAGCGCGCTGCTGATGTCGCCGAGCGCCCCCGCGGGACCGACCACCGGCGCCTGGCCCTCGGGGCGGTTGCGGTCGTAGATGCCCGACATCGCCTCGGCGACGACGGCGTACGCGGCCCAGCTGTCGTAGGGCGACGCAATCGTGTTGCCGAACCCGGAGACCGACACATAGATCACCGACGGGTGCACCGCGGCGAGGTCGTCGTAGTTCAGCCCGAGCTTCCGCAGCGCGCCGGCGCGGAAGTTCTCGGCGACCACGTCGAAGTGCGGGACGAGCGCGACGACGAGCTCACGACCGCGGGGCTGCTTGAGGTCGATCCCGACACTGCGCTTGTTGAGGTTGTTGCGCAGGAAGGTGGCTCCGGCACGGCGGCCCGTCGGGTCGGTCATGGCCGGGAGCGCGCCCCGCCCCGACTCCCCTTCGACCGGATGCTCGACCTTCACGACGTCGGCCCCGAGCCGGGCGAGGAGCTGGGTGCCGAAGGGCAACGCCTGCATCTGCTCCAGCGCGAGGATGCGCACGCCCTCGAGCGGTTTGCCGTAGCGCTGCGCGTCGGGGTTCCCGATCTCGCCGAGTCTCACCGATCCTGTTCCTCGTCAAGCCGTTCGTCGGAGTGATACGGGTTCTACTTCCGGGCCTACACTTCCGGCAATGCGGGGGATTCTCGGTGCAGCCGGCTACGTCCCATACTGGCGCCTCGATCGGGGCACGATCAGCGCGGTGTTCGGGTCGGGCGGCGGTCGAGGGTCACGGACCGTCGCCTCCTATGACGAGGACACGACCTCGATGGGCGTGGAGGCGGCCCGGCTGGCGCTGCGGTCGGCGGGCGGAACCCAGCCCGATGCCCTGTGGTTCTCGACGGTCGTGCCGGCCTACCTCGACAAGACCAACGCCACCACCATCCACGCGGCCCTGCGCCTCGACTCCGACGCGCCTGCGCTCGACTGGGGCGGCGCCATCCGCTCCGGCGTCGGCGCGCTCCTGACCGCGCTCCGGGCCAGCGGATCCACGCTCGTCGTCACCGCCGACCAGCGCGACGGACTGCCCACGAGCGCCGAGGAGGCAGCGGGGGGCGACGCCGCCGCGGCGGTACTCGTCGGCAGCGACGCCAACGGCGCAGTGATCGCCGAGCTCGTCGGCTCGGCCAGCGCGACCGAAGAGTTCATCGACCGCTGGCGCGCTCCGGGCGAGCGGCGCTCGAAGGTGTGGGAGGAGCGCTTCGGCGAGACGAAGTACGTCCCGCTGGGCGAGCAGGCGTGGAACGCGGCGCTGAAGGCCGCCGAGCTGTCGCCCGAGCAGATCACGAAGGTCATCGTGACCGGCCCGCACGCTCGGGCGGTGCGATCGCTCACGAACCGGCTCGGCGTCGGCACGGAGGCGCTCGCCGACGACCTGTCCGGGACGGTCGGCTACAGCGGTGCGGCCCACGCGGCTCTGCTGCTCGCCTCGGTGCTCGAGCAGGCAAAGCCGGGCGACGTGATCGCACTGATCTCGCTGGCCGACGGCGCCGACGTCCTCGTGTTCCGCGCGACCGAGGCGCTGGCGTCGTACTCGCCCGCGCGTCCGGTCGTTGCGCAGTTCGACAGTGGTGGCGAGCTCCCGTACGGAAAGTTCCTGGCGTGGCGCGGCAAGGTGACGCTCGAACCACCTCGCCGGCCCGAGCCCGGCCGCATCTCGGCGTCGATCACCGGTCGCTCCGAGGATTGGAAGTACGGGTTCGTCGGGTCACGCGATCGCTCGAGCCAGGCGATGCACCTCCCGCCGGCGCGCGTGTCACGCGTCGGCGACGCCGTCGACGAGATGGACCCGGCGCCGATGAGCGACGTCGAGGGGACGATCGCGACGTTCACCGTCGACCGCATCGCCTATTCCCCCAGCCCGCCCATCGTGTTCGCGATCGTCGACTTCGACGGCGGCGGCCGCTTCCCCGTCGAGCTCACCGACGTGAACGCCGACGAGGTGAAGATGGGCGACCGGGTCGAGATGACGTTCCGCCGTCTGTTCACCGCCGACGGCATCCACAACTACTTCTGGAAGGCTCGCCCCATCCGGGGCTCGTGACGGAGGCGCAACATGGGCTCGCATGGCATCAAGGACCGCGTGGCCGTCGTCGGGATGGGGTGCACCCGCTTCGGCGAGCACTGGGACAAGGGCACCGACGACCTGTTGCTCTGGTCGACCGACGAGGCGTTCAAGGCTGCCGGCGTCACCAAGGACGACATCGACGCCTACTGGGTCGGCACCGCGATGTCCGGCAACTCGGGCATGGTCGTGTCCCGCCCGCTCCAGCTCCACGACAAGCCGGTGACGCGCGTCGAGAACTTCTGCGCGACCGGATCCGAGGCACTGCGGGGCGCCGCGTACGCCGTCGCGTCCGGCGCCTACGACATCGCCATGGCGGTCGGCGTCGAGAAGGTGAAGGACAGCGGCTACCAAGGCCTCGTCGGCGCCAGCCACGCCCCCGCCGACGGCACCCAGCGCACCCTCACGGCGGCGGCGATGTTCGCGATGTGCGCGCCCGCGTACGGCAAGAAGTACGGCGTCGACGACGATCAGATGCGCGAAGTGCTCGCCCGCATCTCCTGGAAGAACCACCAGAACGGCGCCCTCAACCCCCGTGCTCAGTTCCGTAAGGAGGTGAGCATGGAGACGATCTGCAACGCGCCGCTCATGGCCGGCGGCCTGCGGGTGTTCGACTGCTCCGGTGTGGCCGACGGGAGCGCGGCGGCGGTGGTCGTGCGGGCCGAGGACGCGCACAAGTACACCGACAAGCCGCTCTACATCAAGGCACTGTCCTTTGTCGCCGGCAACGGCAGCGGCAACGCCGACCCCGACTACGACTACACGTCGTTCCCGGAGATCCACGCCGCCGCGGCCGACGCGTACTCACAGGCCGGCGTGACGGATCCCCGCCATGAGATCGCGATGGCCGAGGTGCACGACTGCTTCACCCCAGCCGAGCTCCTCATCATGGAGGACCTCGGGTTCGCCGAGCGGGGCACGGCGTGGAAAGAGGTGCTCGAGGGCACCTTCGATCTGAAGGGTGAGCTGCCGGTCAACCCCGACGGCGGGCTCAAGAGCTTCGGCCACCCCGTCGGCGCCTCTGGCCTCCGCATGGCGTTCGAGGCGTGGCTGCAGATGCGGGGCGACGCGCAGCCCGCCGAGCGCCAGATCACGACCGACCGCAACCTGGCACTGACCCACAACCTCGGCGGGTACCCGGGCGAGATGGTGTCGTTCGTCGGCCTGTTCGGCCCGGAGCTCGGTTGACACTGGACGCCTCGATGATTTTGGCGTCGCGAAAGCCCGATAATCCGGGTCTCGCGACGCCAAAACGCGGGGTTGGGCGATGAACTTCGACTTCTCCGACGAGCAGCTCGCGTTCGCCAAGGAGGTCGAGCACTTCCTCGACGAGCACGACGATCCCGAGGTCTTCGACCTCACGCGCGAGAACATGGCCCAGATCGTCGACACCCCCAAGCGGCGCGAGTTCATGGCTCAGGTCGGCGAGCGGGGCTGGCTCGGGATCACGTGGCCGACGGAATGGGGCGGCACGGACGGCGACGGCGTCTACGAGTACCTGCTGAACGAGGCGCTCGCGGCGCGGGGCGGTCCGCAGATCGGCAAGGGCGTCGGCATCATCGGCAAGACGATCCTGCGCCACGGCAGCGAGAAGCTGAAGCGGGAGTTCCTGCCGAAGATCCTGCGTAACGAGATCGAGTTCGCGGTGGGCTACAGCGAGCCAGAGGCCGGTTCCGACGCGGCGTCGATGAAGCTCAAGGCCACCCGCGACGGTGACGGCTGGCGGCTGAACGGCCAGAAGACGTGGACCACCTCGGCGCACTTCGCCGAGTGGTACTGGGTTGGCGCCCGCACCGACCCCGAGAACAAGCACCAGGGAATCACCCTCTTCCTCGTCCCCCTCGACCAGCCCGGCATCACCATCAACGGCATCTGGACGATGGGCGACGAGCGCACGAACGACGTGTTCTTCGACGACGTGTTCGTGCACGACGACTATGTCGTCGGCGAGGTCAACAAGGGGTTCCAGTACATCTCCGAGGCGCTCGATCTCGAGCGCTTCACGATGTTCACGATCTCGCCCATCCAGCAGCGCCTCGACCTGCTGTGCGACTACGTCGCGACCGAGACCATCGACGACCGGCCGCGCCGCGAGGACCAGGTCGTTCGCGAGCGCATCGCCCAGCTCGTCACCGAGACGGCCGTGGCGCGTGGGCTCGGGCTTCGGGTGGTGGCGCAGTCGATGAAGGGCGGAGCGCCGCCGACCACCGAGGCGTCCGAGTACAAGCTGTTCGCCACCGAGCTCTCGAAGCGCATGGCCAACGCGGCGATGGACATCGCCGGCCCGGGATCGCAGCTACGCGTCCACACCGAAGATGCGCCGATGAAGGGTCGGTCGGAGTCGACGTACCGCTACACGGTGATCGACACGATCGGCGGCGGCGCCTCCGAGATCCAGAAGAACATCATCGCCCGTCGCAAGCTGGGCCTCCCGAAGAACTTCTGAGCCGCCCCGACTTCCGGGATCGCGCGTAAATCGCGCCCCCGGGGGGGTACGCTCCCAGACGTCGGGTCGCTGGGGCCGAGGGGGAAGAACGGCGACTGCCGTGGACGGCCCCGCGATCGAACCGACGCGGGGGGCTCCATGAAGAGGAAGCGGAGAATACGGCTCCTGGCCGGCGCTGCGGTCATAGGCCTCGTCGGGGCGTTCGGCGCCGGGACCGCCGGGGCCGGCGAGCAGCCACCAGCAAAGCCGGCAGACAACGTCTACAAGGTGGGCACATTGCTGCCCCAGACCGGCGACCTCTCGATCCTCGGCCCGCCGATGGTTCAGGGCGTTCGCATGGCGATTGCGGAGATCAACGCGGCTGGCGGGGTGAACGGGCAGCCCGCCCAGCTCGTGGAGCAGGACGACGGCACGAGTGCGGAGATCGCGAGCACCGCGGTCGACACGCTGCTGCAGGAGAACGTCGACTTGATCGTCGGCGCCGCCGGATCGAGCGTGACACTGGGCGTCATCGACAAGATCACAGGATCGGGCGTGGTCGAGT
>JAPSGP010000034.1 GCA_031177445.1 Acidimicrobiia bacterium | reverse complement strand
TCCAGATCGTCGATCTCGAGAACCGTCGACCCGCTGGCGGCCCACTCGGCTCGACCGCGGTACGGGCTCGCCACGACGAGGGGCTAAGGCGAGGGCTTCTCTGCCGGCGCTTCGGCGGGGGCGGGCTGCTCCGCCGGCGCCGGCGCCGGCGCCGGCTGCTCGGCGGGCGCGGGCGCCTCCTCGGCCGGAGTAGCGAGGCCGAGCTCGGATCGCAGCTCGCTCAGCCGGGCCTGGGCCTCGGCGTTGGCCTGGGCCTGCTCGACCTCGAGCATGTGGGTGTCGACGGTGGTGGACGCGAGCTCGCCCATGCTCTGGGCCTTGGCGAGGCGGCGCTCGATCTTCTCCCGCACCTGCTCGAACGTCGGCACGTCCTCGCCGACGGTGGCCGACAGCTGCGCCATCGCTTTGTTCATCTGCTCCTGCATCTTCGCCTGGTCGAGCTGGCTCAGGAGCTTCTGACGCTCGGTCAGCTTCTTCTGCAGCGCGGTGGAGTTCTGCTGGACCGCCTGCTTGGCCTGGGCCGCCGCCTGCGTGGTCTGCTGGAGCTGCAGCTTGAGGTCGGCGACCTCCTTCTCCAGCGAGATGATGCGGGTCGCGAACGTCTCGGCCGCTTGCGTGTAGTTCTGCGCCTTCTCGCCGCGCCCGTCGCGGGTCGCCTCGTCGGCGAGGAGGAGCGCCTGGCGAGCCGACGCGTTCGCCTTCTCGTACTCCTCGACCGACCGCTCGAGTCGCATCTGGGTCTGCTTCTGGTTGGCGATGACGTTCGCCGCCTGCTCCGTGAGCTTGCGGTGCTGTTCCTGGGCCTCGGCGATCGCCTGCTCGAGCTGGACCTTGGGGTCGGCCGACTCCTCGAGCTTGCCCGAGAGCTTGGCCCCCAGGTACTTCCACCAGCGCTTGATCGCTTTCCACATCTGACTGGTCCTCCATGCGGGCCAGTCGCACAGAACAACAAGCTGCGCGAAGGCCGGGGCCCCCGCCGGAAGCTCTGCTTCCGGTGGGGTGGCCACTTGAGGACGCGATCCTACGCCGTGTCGGTCGCGGTCGCTCCCCGGGCCACACCGCCGGCCTCGTCGAGGGCCACCCGCAGCGACTCCATCTCGCCCACCAGCGCGTCGACGTCGGTGCCGAGACCGCCGAGTGCGGCGACGTCGTCGGCCCGCAGCGAGAGCTCGACCGCGCGCGCCACCGCCTCGTCGAGCCGGGCGTTGAGCAAGCCCAGCCGGGCCTTGGCGTCCTCGGCGACGCGTACGAGCCGGTCGCCCGAGTCGACCTGGGCCTGCAGCGCCTCGATCGTGCGCCGGCGGGTGTCGTCGGCCTCGCCGGGCGCCTGCCGGGCGGCCACGAGCTCAACCCGGGCGGAGTCGAGATCGAGGTTCCAGATCGCGCCCGCCAGCGCCGCGGCCCGGCGGGCGATGCGGTAGCACTCGAACACGCCGGCGTCGATGCGGGCGCCGATCTCGCCCAGTCGGTCCTGGAGTGGGCCCGGTTGCGCGCCGGCAAGCGCGCGCCGGTAGCGCTGCTGCGCCTGGAGGGCGTCCCGGACGTACGACTGCCAGGGCTCGGTCAGGCCGGCGAGCTCGATCCGCTCGCCTCGGGGCTTGCGCGGCAGCCCGAAGGCGACGCGAGCCGCCCAGGCGACCGCGCCCACCACCAGGGCGATCGGCAGCGCGGCCCCGGCCAGGATCGCAACCGACGTCCCCGCCCCCGCGAGCAGCAGCGCCGACGGCGCCGTGACCGCCTCCGCCGTCTTCCGCGACTTCAGGTGCTCCGGCAGCTTGTCTATCGCGCCCACGTCACCCCCTCGATGCGTTCAGGGACCGGAACTCTTCCGTGTGATGAGCGCATCAGAAGTTGCTGACGACGGCGAGGAAGACCTTGTTGATCGTCAGCGGGTCGGAGGCGTTGTAGACGGCGGCGTTGGTGGCCTCGGCGATGCGCTTCAGCGTCGCGAGGTCGGCGTCTGCGCCGTAGGCGATCGGGAAGATGCGCACCGGCCGTTCCACTTGGCCCTCGTTGCGACTTCGGAGCGTACGCAGCAGGGCTTGGAGGTCGGTGTTGCGCTCGTCCTCGTTGCGGCCGTCGGTGAGCAGGATCACCGCGTTGATCCGCTCCGAGTCGAAGGTCTGCAGCATCTCGTCGTGGGCCGCCTTGGTCACCGTGTAGAGCGGGGTGCCCTGGGTCGGGATCAGGTCGCGGATCTTGGACGCGATCTGCTCGCGCTGGGCACCGATGGGAGCGACGTCGACGAGCTCGAGGTAGTCGGTGGGCTCCGTCGGGCTGATCCCGGTCGAGAAGATCCACAACCCCACCTCGTCCTCGGGCTTGAACTCGTCGAGCGCGTCGACGGCCGCCCGCTTGGCGACGTCGAGCTTGGTGTCGTCGGTCTCGTCGCCTGCCGGATCACCCATCGAACCGGAGACGTCGATGGCCATGAGCACCCGTGCCGCCTTGCGGTTCTCGCCCCACTGGTCGATGAGCCCCACCATCACCGGCGGCGCCGGCTGTTCCAGCGTGGTCTGGGGCTGGTCGGGATCGACACCGTTGCGAGCCGAGATCGGCGCGCCGATCGCAACCTGAGGGTTGCCAGGGCGGAACCCGAACTTCAGCACCCGCTGCTGGTTGCGCCGCTCGCGCACGAACGCCTGGAACTCCACCGCGCCCTGCTTCTCCTTCGCTGTGACCCACGGCGCGTCGAGGACGAAGAACGGGTTGTCCGAGAAGAGCGTGCCCTCCTTCGGATAGATCGCAACCAGCGGGACGCGAGGCGGCTTCGGCTTCTCGCCCGGGTCGAGGATGCCGTCGGGGTTGCCCCGGTTGTAATCGATGACCGACTTCTCCTCGACGGCCACCGCCGACACGTAGCCGAGCGCGGTGCCGCGCGCGTCGGCACGGTAGAGGTTGTTGAGGAACGTGAGCGTCGTGTCGCCGTAGTGCACGACCGCCGACTCCACCCCGCGGGCGAAGTCCTGCACCTCCGGTCGGTTCAGGTCCTCGAGCGTGAGCCCGCTCGTCTTGCCGGCGGCGGCGTAGTACTGCGCGATGGTCGCGTGCAACGCGCTGGTGGAGAAGTTGGGGTTGGTCTTCCCCAGCCGGAACGGGCCCCACTCGGGATGGCCGAATGCGCCCCAGCCGGCGGGGTCACGGGCGAGGGCGAGGATGTCGGCGAACCCGATCGGCGTCTCCGGGTAGCCGAGCGCCTCCGCCATCGGCTCCGGCATCGCGATCACGAGCGGCGTGAGCATGAACGGCGTGCCCTCGGGCACGAAGGCCGACCGGTTGCGGTCGGTGCGGCGCTGGTTCACTACCTGGCCCCACGCGCTCGACGCCGGCGACCACACCACCGGCTTGGGCCCGTTGACACGCGGCCGCTGCCAGCCGCCTACGAGGAGCGAAGCGCCTTCGCCCGACGCCTTGCGCTGCACCCGCACGAAGACGCATTCGCCGCCCACCTCGGCCCGGTCGGAGTCGTTGAAGCGAGCGGCGAGGTTGGTGAGCAGGTCGACCTTCTCGGGCGAGACCGCCATGTCGACCGGGATGCAGTCACCGGGGTCGGCGACCTGTGCTCCGCCGGGAGCGGCGCCGGTCGCAGCCACGACGCTGCCGGCGACCAGCGTGACCGCGATCGCCGCGAGCCGCTTCATCGGGTTCCGTTCCAGACGTCCTGCAACGCGACCAGCGCGCCCGGATCGTCGGGCAACCCGTTGCGTGCTCGCAGCGCCGGCGTGGTGCCGACCCCTTTCGCCCGCGGTTCGCCCGGGACGCGCCAGCCGTGCTCGGCGAGAGCAGTTCGCAGCTCGTCGCCGCCGGCGAGCTCGTCAACGGCTTCACGGTCGGCCCCGATCGCGGGTGCCAGCACCACATCCGCCGTGACCACCGGCTCAGGGTAGAGGAGGGTCAGCTGCCGTCGGCGGTCGCGTGCGGCACGGGCGAGCGCGGGCCCGGCCTCGGCCTCGGTGGTACCCACGACGTCGAACGCGGCCGTCGGCAGCTGCTGCAGCATCTCGGCGAACGGCGACCCGAAACCCGGGATCGACTGTTCCAGGTCGCTGAGCCAGTCGCCGTAGTCGAGGTTGTCCTCGAGGTCGAAGCGCGTGTACTGCTCAGCGCCCTCGAAGAACCCGGTGGTCGCCTGGCTGAGCACGAGCAGGCCGACCGCGCTCTCGGTGGGGTTGCCGTGGCCGGGCCGGACCCGACCCCACTGTGCCTCTCCGCCGACGGCGTCCCACGACCGTCCCGCGACCTCGCCGACGCACCGCCATGTCACCGCCCCCCCGCACTCGGCGGTGGCCTCGAGCACCGGTCTGCGATCGGTGCGCACGACGAGCGCCAGCGGCGAGCGAGCGATGGGATCCGTCGGAGTCTCGAAGACGGGCTCGAGCCCGTTCACGCCCCGGCGCACATCGACGATCTCGGGCCACGGCTCGGGCACGAGCCAGGCGTCGAAGCCACTCTCTTCGCGCCGTGCGTCCGGGAGCCGCGCGAGCTCGGCGGCGGTTGCGCCGGCCGACGCGGTGCTGAACTCGACGTCGTCGAGCTCGGCGCCGACCTGGTTGCACACCTCGGCGAGCTCGGTAGCGCACCGCACCCGCAGGACACCGTCGCCGCTCGAGCCGTTCCCGCCGCCGCCGTCGTCGATCCGCCCCCGCACCCACAGCGCGACCACGACCATGAGGACCGCAACCACCGCCGCCCCCAGCCGCCGCATGGGCGGAGGTTACGTGGGGAGGTCAGCTCCCGGAAGGTCGGGGAGGTCGGCCGCGACCAGCGTGACCAGCTGCTCGTCGGTCGGGTGGTCGAGCTCGACCAACCGGCTGGCCTGCATCGTGATCGCCAGCTCGAACGCGTTGCGCACCAGGCGAGCGTTTCCGAAGCTCGGGCCGCGGGGCTGCGCGGCTAGCCAGGCCCGCAGTCGCTCACGAGCCTTCTCGTCGAGCTGGTAGTGGTTCGACCTCCCGATCGACTCGAAGATCGCGACCATCTCGTCGTCGGTGTAGTCGGGGAACGCGAGCGTCTTGGGAAAGCGGGAGCGCAGCCCCGGGTTGGCGTCGAGGAACTCCGCCATCGGAGCGGGGTAGCCGGCCACGATCACCACCAAGTCGTCGCGGTGGTCCTCCATCTGCTTGAGCAGCGTGGCGATGGCCTCCATCCCGAAGTCGTGCTCGCCACCGTGCGCCAGCGCGTAGGCCTCGTCGATGAACAACACGCCGCCCAGGGCGCCGCCGGCGACCTCGTTCACCTTGGGCGCGGTCTGGCCGACGTATCCCGCTACCAGGCCCGAGCGGTCGGTCTCGACCAGCTGGCCCTTCGATACCACCCCCAGGGTGTGGAGGATCTGGGCGAGCAGCCGCGCCACGGTGGTCTTGCCGGTCCCGGGGTTGCCGACGAAGACGAGGTGCCGGCTCTGGTCGACCACGGGCAGCTTGCGCTCCCGGCGCAGGTTCTCGATCCGGATGAGGTTCGTGAGCAACCGCACCTCGGTCTTCACCGAGGTCAGGCCGACGAGCGCGTCCAGCTCGGCCAGCAGCTCCTCGAGCGGGCGGCCCGGCGCCCGCCGAGGTTCGATCGCCGCGGGCTCGCCCACGCCTCGGGGCATGTCGGGCGGGCGCTCGATCCTCGCCACCGCCAGGCGCCGCAGCATCATGCTGCGGAAGGTGTCGACGGCGAGCAGCTTCCCGCGCGTCGGCACGTCCGCGAGCGCGGCGGCGGCGTGCGCGACGCGGAGCGCCGCCTGGTAGTAGCGCCAGCCGTTGGCAGTGCCGTTCCGAATGTCCGCGGTCACGATGGTCTCGAACAGCGGCGACGGCGTGATCGGCCACGCCCGGTGCTGCCGGATGGCGTCGCCGTTCCGGAGCTGCTCGAGCGGCATCGATTGGAGCGAGTCGAACCACGGTGCGAACGCCAAGGCGTACGCGCGCAGCTCGCTGTCGCTGTAGTTCCCGTCGCTCGAGATCACCGACGCGGCGATGGCCTGCGACTCGAGCGCGGCGTCGCGCTCGACCGCGTCGTCCGTTGCCGTTCCGCCGACGACTCGGGCGTCGATCCGGCGGCGCAGATCGCCGACGATATCGGTCACCTCGCCGACGAACTGCCAGACGGGCTCGAGCAACAGGTTGACGGGGCCCGACATGGGCTCAGCCCGGGGTCTCGACCGCGGGCGCAGGCGCCGCGAGCGCGTCCGGCGCCCACGACGCCACGAGGTCCACGAATCGATCGGGGCACTCGAGCTGGGGCGTGTGCCCGCAGTTGTCGATGATCTCGAGCCGGAACCCGGGTTGTTGGGTCGCGAGGGCACGCGATGCCGCCACCGCCACCAGGCGGTCGTTCTCCCCGTGGACGAGGAGCGTGGGCACGTGGACACGCCCGAGGTCGCGGCCGAAGTCGCGCGTCAAGTACCAGAACAGGCTCCGGGTCGAATCGACGAGCGCGCCACTCGCCTCCGGGAAGGACGCCCGCGTCGTCGCCATCGCGATCAGGCGCTCCCGCAGCGCGGAGGCGCAGCGCGACGCGTCGACGAGCGTGGTGGCGAGCGTGTCGTCGACGAGCCGCTGGGGGCCGAGCACCTGCGCGCGGGTGTGAATGACCACCCGGCCTAGGGGCGGGATCATGCACGGCGCCATGCGCACCACCGCGGCCCAATGCGGGTGCTGGCCGGGCCCGAGCGGTTGGGCGGGATCGACCAGCACGAGCGCGCGGACGAGCTCGGGGTGGCGGGCAGCGAGCCCGATCGCCAGCGAGCCGCCCATCGAGTTGCCGACGACGACCGCGGGCCCGAGGTGCTCGAGCACCGCGTCGAGGACGCGGCTGTGGGTCGCGAAGTCGGCGCGGGATCCACGCGGTAGTCGCGTGAGCCCGTAGCCCGGCAGGTCGATCGCGGTGACCGACGCGTCGAGTCGCGCCGCGAGCAGCGGGCCGACCGGCTCCCAGCTCACCGTGTTCCCACCGAGACCGTGCAGGAGGAGCACGGGCAGAGTGCCGTCGCCCCAACCGACGACGTGCAGATGGAAGTCGTCGACGTCCTGCCAGCGTTCACGCATCTCGGGTTCCACGTCTCCCACGCCATCGGTCATGCAGAGAGGATCGCGCACCGTCGCGGTTCCACGTAGTCTGCGCCGCAGCGGCGAGCGAGGTGGGCCACATGATCGTGAGCACTCCTGCAGACGAGGGGCGCCACGAGGCGTTCGACGGGCAGTACTTCAACGAGTCCTGGTACTTCGACTTCTCGCGCGCCGACGGCACCGGCGGCTACGTGCGGCTGGGCCTCTACCCCAACCAGCGCACGGCCTGGTACTGGGCGTACGTGGTCTCGCCCGAGCACGGCCTCGTCGTCGTACGTGACCACGACGTTGCCCTCCCACGAGGCAAGGCGCTCGAGCTGCGGGCCGACGGCCTGTGGGCCGAGTGCATCTGCGAGACCCCGATGGAGCACTGGAGCCTGGGGCTCGAGGCGTTCGCGGTGCGGCTCGACTCGCCCAGCGACGCCTACCGGGGCGAGATCGGCGAGCGACTCCCGCTCGGGCTCGACCTCGAGTGGGAGGCGTACACGCCGGTGTACGACTACCCCTACGAGGACGGCGCACTCGGCGCGCACTACGAGCACGCCGGCACCGTGCACGGCGAGATCCTCGTCGGCGACGAGCGCATCGCCTACGACGGCCATGGTGAACGCGATCACTCCTGGGGCCAGCGCGACTGGTGGGTGTGGGGCTGGCACTGGACGTCGTTCCAGATCGGCGACGCCCTCGCCGTCAACGCGGTAAAGGCGGACGAGATGGAAGGCGGGATCGGCTACGTCTGGCGGATGGGCGAGGAGCTCGAGCCGGTCACCCGGATGCTGCTCGAGACGCATCACGGCGAGGACGACATCCCTACGGCGGCGCGCTACGTGATCAACGGCGAGCTCGAGGTCGACGTCGAGGTGCTGGCGCCGGCACCGGTGCCCTTGGTCGCCCCGGATGGACGGATGGCACGGTTCCCGCGCGCGCTGTGCCGGTACTCCACCAGCGAAGGCGTGGGCACCGGCTGGTGCGAGTGGCTGCAGCCCGGTCTGACCGTCCAGCGCTGATTCGCGCCTGGTGCCGCCCGCGCTCCGGCTTCCTCGGCCACACTGATGTTGTGAAGGGGCCGGCCAAACTCCCGGTCGCGACCGTGGCGGTCCTCGCTGCAGTGGCCGCGCTCGTGCTGAGCGCGTGCGGCGACGACTCGACCTCGGTGCGTACCCAGTCGAGCTCGACGACCTCGTCGCCGACGACGTCGACCGCGCCGGCCAGCACCGCGGCGCCGAACACGGCTGCCCCGATCACGATCTCGGTGCCTCCTGCTCCGCCGCCACCGGAGTCGCCGGCGACCACTGCGCCCCCGCCGAACACGATCCCGGTCTCCGTCGCGCCGGCGACGGCCGACACCAAGGCGCCGTCGACGTCCGCGAGCCCGCCGTCGCCGTCCACCGTCCCGCCGCCGTCGACCGAGCCACCGTCCAGCACCACCGTTCCCCTGAAGCCGGTGCGGCGGGCGGTGGTGTACACCCCCGACGGCGCACCGGCGCGCAAGGCCACCTTGGTCGTGCCCCGGCCGGATCACCTCGACACGGTCGTGGTGCTCGTCCACGGCGGGAACGGCACCAACGGCAACCGGAGGCAGGTTCGAGGGTGGCAGGACTTCTACGCCGACAACGGCATCACCAGCCTGGCGATCGACTACTTCCTGTACAAGGGGTCGACGCCACCGCCCGTCTACCCGCAGCCCGAGCGGGATGTGAAGGCGGCCGTGCAGTGGGTGCGTGAGCACGCCGCCGACCTGGCGATCGATCCCGACCGGATCGTGGTCCAGGGGTTCGGCGCCGGCGCCGCCCTCGGCGCCCAGGCGTACGTGACCCCGGGCGACCCGTTCTTCGCCGGCCCCGGCCTCGAGCCCGGCGTCAGCGACGCCTCGGGCGCGTTCGTCGGCTTCGCCGGGCGGTACGACGGCGAGCAGCGGAATCCGGCGCAGTACTACGGCGGCCCGCCCGACAGCGAGGATCCCGTGGTGCAGGCGCGCTACGAGCAGGCGAACTCGGTCGCACACGCCGCCGACGCGTCCGGGCCGGCGCTGCTGTTCCAAGCTGCCAACGGGACGCCCGCGCTGGTCGACCAGGCGCGGGCGTTCGACGAGGCGCTCGTGGCCGCGGGTGTCGACTCGGAGCTGGTGCTTCCTCCCTCCGCCGACGACGACTTCGACACCGCGGGCAAGGAACTGACCCCGGCCGGCGAGGCGGCCGCGCAGCAGGTGCTCGCGTGGCTGGCGGCGCGCTTCCCGCCGAGCTGAGCGAGCGCGACTACTCGAACCGCGGACGAAGGGGCAGGCCGCTGCGGCCGGCCTCGGTCTTGGTCGCCAGCACCTGGTGCACCTGGGTGCGGTTGGCCTCGAACTGCAGCGCCGACGCCGCCATGTAGAGCCGCCACACCCGCGCCCGTCCGGGGCTCGACTCGGCCACACAGGCGTCCCAGTTCGCCTCGAGGTTGGCGACCCACTTCCGCAGGGTCAGCGCGTAGTGCTCGCGGATGCTCTCCATGTGGCGGGCCTCGAACCCCGCGTCCTGGATGGCCGAGATCACCGCGCCGATCTCGTGGAGCTCGCCGTCGGGGAACACGTAGCGTTCGATGAAGCCGCGGCGGGCGAAGCGGGACCCGCCGGCAAATATCGATCCCCGGGGCGCGGCCGGACGGCTGATGGCGTGGTTCACGAACCGCCCACCCGGACGGAGCAGCGCATAGCAGCGGTCGAAGTACACCCGCAGCTGGGCCGTGCCCACGTGCTCGAACATGCCGATCGAGCTGATGGCGTCGTACGGCCCGTCGACCACGTCGCGGTAGTCCTGGAGCCGGACCTCGACCTTGCCGGCGAGCCCGCACTCGGCGACGTGCTTCTCGGCCAGCTCGGCCTGGCGTCGTGACAGCGTGACCCCGACGGCCCGCACACCGTGATGCTCGGCGGCGTGGAGCAGCATCCCACCCCAGCCGCAACCGATGTCGAGCAGCCGCATCCCGGGCTCGAGCCCAAGCTTGCGCGAGATCAGCTCGTGCTTGTTGACCTGCGCGGCCTCGAGCGTGATCGAGGGATCGGTCCAGAGCGCGCACGAGTACGTCATCGACGGACCGAGAACGTGCCGGTAGAACTCGTTCGACACGTCGTAGTGGTGGGCGATCGCGGCCGCGTCCCGCTCCTTGGAGTGCCGGCGACCATGGAGGCGCGCCTCCTCTGGTGGCGGCGGAAGGCGCTTGAGCGCACGCGCCCCGGCGAGCTTCGCGGCGGCGACCCACTGCTGCCGATCGAGCCGGACGTCGGGCAGGTGATCACGCAGCGCGAGCGCGGCGAAGATGTCGCCCTCGACCTCGAGGTCGCCGGCGACGTACGCCCGCCCGAATCCGAGCTCGCCCGGTGCGCGCACGATCCGCGCTAGCGCGTCGGGCGATCGGACGATGATCCGTGCTGGTGCGTCCCGGGGCCCGACATGGCTGCCGTCGTACGCGTCGAGGGCGACCGGGAGGTCGGATCCCAGGAGTCCTTCGAGGAGCGCTCCGATGTTCATGCGACCAGTGTGATACGAGCCGGCTCAGAAGTCGACGGCCGACAGGTCCGGGATCCAGCGGGCCGCCCGCCGGCACGCCTCGCGCCATCGCTCGCGGTCGAGCTTGCGGTGGGGATCGATGCGGGTGCGGGGTTGGACGGCGCCGGCGACGGCGTCGTCGTCCGGCCAGGTGCCGACAGCGAGGCCGGCGAGGAAGGCGGCCCCGAGGGTCGTCGCTTCGAGGACCGGCGCGACCTCGATCGGGCGCTCGGTCGCGTCCGCCAGCGCTTGCACGAACGTGGGGTTCGCGCTCATGCCGCCGTCGATGCGCAATCGTGGGATGGCGATGCCCGAGTCGGCCTCGGCCGCGTCGACCAGGTCGGCACCGCGGTGAGCGATCCCCTCGAGGACGGCGCGCACGAGCTCGGGCCGCCCGCTGCCCCGGGTGAGGCCGAGCAGCGTGCCCCGGGCGCCGTAGTCCCACTGCGGGGTGCCGAGGCCGAGGAGGGCGGGGACGAACCACACGTCACCCGTGTCGGCGCACTGAGCCGCGACCTCGTGCGACTCGGCCGCGCTCGCGATCACGCGGAGGTCGTCGCGCAGCCACTCGACGTTGGTGCCGGCCGACAGCATGATCGCCTCGAGCCCCCACGTGATGCGGCCCCCGACCCGCCGGCAGATGATCGGGAACGTGCCGGCGACGCCCCGGCTCTCGAACGGGGGCCGCTCTGGGCCCAGCACGAGGTCCAGCATGCCCCCGGTCCCGAAGGTGATCTTGGCGTCGCCGGTGTGCACGCCTCCCTGACCGAGCAACGAGGCCTGCTGGTCGCCGGCGATGCCGGCGATCGGCGGCGCCCCCGGCAGGACCACGGCCTCGCCGACGACACCTGTCGAGTCGACGATCCGAGGCAGCATCGCTTTCGGGATGCGCAGCGTGTCGAGCGCGTCGTCGGACCAGCCGCTCCCGTCGCTCTCCATGAGGCCGGACACCGCCGCGTTCGACGCGTCGGTCACGTGGAGCGCGCCGCGCGTGAGCGTCCAGACGATCCAGGTGTCGACGGTGCCGAAGCACAGGTCGCGCTCACGCCCGTGGTCGAAGTGGTCGAGCAGGTACTCGACCTTGGTCGCCGACACGTTGGGTGCGCATCGGAGCCCATTGCTGCGCAATTCGAGGCAGCGCCCGATCGTGCGCAGGTCCTGCCAGCCCAGGCCCGGGCCCACGGGCTCGCCGGTCGCGCGGTCCCAGACGACGGTCGAGCCGCGCTGGTTCGCGATGCCGACCGCCTCGACGGGCGCGGCGGTCGCGTCGAGCACGGCGCCGGCGGTGTCGAGCGCCGCGGTCGCGAGCTGGCGCGGGTCGAACTCGACCAGCCCCGGCGCGGGCGACGACGGTAGCGCCGGCTCGACGACCTCGTGCACGACCCGCGCCTGCTCGTCGACGATCGCCGCCCGCACGGACGACGTCCCCACGTCGACGACCAGGATCATGTACGCATCATCAAAGGGGACCGGGCCACGGGACCTCGCCGAAGGGGTCGGGGAGGCCGAGCTTGCCTGGGTTGAGGATGCCGTGGGGGTCGAGGGCGCCCTTGATCGCGACCAGGACGTCGAAGGCTTCGCCGAGCGCGTCACGCACGAACCGGGCCCGGTTCAGCCCGACCCCATGGTGGTGGCTGAGCGCGCCACCGGCGGCCAGGACGGCTGAGGTCCCCGCGTCCCAGGCGGCTCGGTAGTAGCGCTCCCGCGCATCGGCTTCCGTCTGACCCGCGAACGTGAAGTACAGGCAGGCCCCGTCGGGATACGAGTGCGAGAGGTGCGCGGAGGCGACCAGCGTTCCCGGCACGGCGGTGATCGCGGCGGTGGCGTCGGCGTAGACCTGGTCGAGCGCGCCCCAGCGAGCTGCGATCTCCATCGTGTCGACGACATAGCCACGCGAGATGAGCGCCTCGAGGGCGCTGACGTCATTGCGGTGCTCCATCCACCGGTCGACGAGCTCGGCATCGAGCAGGATCGCCCCCGCGTCGAGCGCCTCCTCGAGCACGAGGTTCATGGTTGCCTCGGTGAGTTCCGGGTCGCCCTCGTCGAGGACGAGCAACACGTGGTGGTCGCCGGTCTGGTAGTTGCGGTCGGCCTCGGTCGCGTCGTAGAGGCGCAGCACGGCCGGCGTCGCCCCTCGGCGCAGGGCCCGCCGGCACGCGTCGAGGCCGTCCTCGAACGACGTGAACCCGAAGGCGGCGCGCCGATCGCCGCGCGGCGCCGGATGCACCCGCAGCCGCGCCCCGGTGATCACGCCGAGCGTGCCCTCGCTGCCGACGAACACCTGGTTGAGATCGGGCCCGACCGCGGCCCGGGGCGCGCCACCGGTGTGCACGATCCGGCCGTCGGCCAGCGCGACCTCGAGGCCGACCACCATGTCCTCGATCTTCCCGTAGCGCGTCGACAGCTGCCCCGCGCCGCGGCATGCGATCCAGCCGCCGACCGTCGACAGGTCGATCGACTGCGGCCAATGCCCGATGGTCAGGCCGTGGTCGTCGCGCAGCGTGGTCTCGAGCCACGTCCCGAACGTGCCGGGCTGCACGTCGAGGATCAGCGAGTCGTCGTCGACGTCGACGATCCCCGAAAGCCCGCACAGGTCGAGCACGAGCCCGCCGTGCACCGGCACGCTCGCACCGCACACGCCGCTACGACCGGCGGCGGCGGTCACCGGGATCCGCGCCTCGTTGCACACGCGGAGCAGTGCCGCGACTTCGCCGGCTGTCGCTGGCCGCGCCACCGCGCTCGCACGCGCCGCCACCTGCCCGTCGAGCGCCCACGTCATCGCGAGCGGCCACCAGTCACGGCTTGCCTCGACGATCACCGCGGGCTCGGAGGTGACGTCGGCGCACGCCGTGCGCAGGCGCTCGAGCAGGCGGTCGTCGACCTCGATCACGCGCGCGGCGATGTGACCGGTGACCTGCTCCGGTGAGGCGCCGAGCGCGATCGGGGGCGTCGGCTGCCCGCTCTTCGCCCCCATGGTCGCGGTCGACCTATGCGCCGAACGACGCGTCGAGCGCGGTCTCGGGCAGGGCGGCGGCGTCGCGCTCGGCCCCGACCGCGTCGCGGTACTCCTTCACCTGGCGCGCCTGCTCCGCTTCGTCCCATTCAAGCTCGGGGCCGAGCAGGCGGGCCACGTCGGCCGCCGCCGCCGCCGACGCGTCGCGGGCGAGCAGCCGCGCCCGTGTGCGACGCGACAACACGTCGTCGAGGGTGCGCGCCATCTCGGCGCGGGTGGCGTGGATCGCCTCCGCCTGCAGGTAGGGCAGCCCCGGCACCAGTGGCGCGCCGAGCGCGGGGTCGGCGTCGATCATGGCCTGCACGGCGCCGGCTTCGGTGCCGTAGCGATGGGCGAGGTGCTCGTGCGTGCTCGACTCGGTCCCGTCGAACTCGTGCCCGTACCCCTCGGCGCCCAGGAGTGCCAGCCGCTTCGTACGTGAACGCGTGTGCCGGCCGAGGACGTCGCTCGCGGTGTCGACGGCGTCGGCCGCCATCTTCCGATAGGTCGTGAGCTTGCCGCCCGTGATCGTGATCACGCCGCTGTCGGAGCGCAACACCGCGTGGCGGCGAGACAGATCGGCGGTGCGCTCGTTGCTCGCCGACCGCAGCAGCGGACGCAGGCCCGCCCACGTCCCGACGACGTCGGCTTCGGTGACCGGCTCGGCAATCGACGCATTGAGCGCACCCAGGAGGTAGGCCACGTCGGCGGGCGTGCACTGGGGCGCGTCGAGGGGACCTTCGTAATCGGTGTCGGTGGTGCCGACATAGGTGAGATCACCCCACGGCACCACGAACACCGAGCGCCGGTCCTTGGGAACGGGGATGACCACGGCGATGTCGTTGCGTACCTTGCTCCACGGGACCGTGACGTGGATCCCCTTGGCCGGCCGGATCGAGTCGGGGTGCGTTCCTTCGTCGAGTGCCCGCACGTCGTCGGCCCAGACGCCGGCGGCATTGA
>JAPSGP010000183.1 GCA_031177445.1 Acidimicrobiia bacterium | reverse complement strand
GCAGGACCGCCGTGGCTCCGTCCGTGAGGTGGCACGTGCCTTCCCGCTCGGCCGCCGCGTCGAGGGCGGCGAGGAGGCGACGGATCCGCTCGCTATCGGCTACCGAGCGGATTCGACCGCCCGCTCGAAGCTGACCAGCCGCCGCACGAGTGCGTTGTAGCGCGAGTGCGCGGCGTCCGGGTGTCGCCCGCGAGCAGGAGGAAGAGGCGGTCCTCGGCGTCGTCGAAGGGCATCGCGACGGTGAAGCCCGAAACCGCCCAGCCGCGGCGCGCGATCGAGACGAGCAGCGACTCGACCGTCTCGCGTCCTTCGGCGAGATCCGACAACCCCTGCTCGACCAGATCGGCTCCGGGAAGAAGCCGTTGCTCCTGCTCACGCTCGCTGGGCGGGTGGAGGCGGTAGCGTCGCCGGACCGTCGCCGGCGCCTCCCGTGCCTCACGGAGAAGTCGAACCAGGCTAGCGTCGGCTAAACGACGAGGGCGATTTCAGCGATCGGCATCCGCCGCTCGCCCTCCTCGAGCTGGAGGCGCCGCCGCGGCGGCGCCGCCGAGTCCGATCGAGCGAAGGCGCAGCTGGAGCTGGCGCTGAACTTCGGCCCATAGGACGGCGGGCTCCGCTCCGTAGGCCTGAGCGAAGTCGGCGGCCAGTTCGGGGGACGTGTCCTTGAGCAAGCCCTCCCCCAGAGCGTGGAAGCCGTCGACGAGCCTCGTGACCAGCGCCCGCGCCGGCTCGCCGTCGCGGGCGATGCGCCGGCGGGCGTACGAGACTCCGATGCCGATGTGACGCACCTCGTCGCGAACCGCGAGCCGCTGCGCCTCCTGCAGCCCGGGAAAGGAGCCCACTCGGTCGAACTGCGTCGCCACGAACGTCTGGTTGGCGCGGCCGATCGAACCCTCGGCGACCAGGTGATAGGCGACGACCGCGTTCAGGAACGTGTCCTCGTCGCGGTTCTGCTCGAGCGCGCGCACGGCACCGTCGAGCGCCTCGTAGAGCGAGGCTGCGACGGGATCGAGCTGGTCGTCCGCCAGGGCCTTGACGGCGTCCATTCCGCCCTCGATCCCGAAGACCTCCGCATACACGCGCAGGACGGACTCGATATGCCGGTGCTCGTCGGCGACCTGGGTGGCAAGAAGCAGCTGAACGTCGTAGTCGGGGGCGGCGAGGAGGAACGGTGCGAGCAGAGCGGCGACGTTGAACTCGGCGTGGAAGCGGTGCGCGAACACCCACACGAGCCCGGTACGCGTCCGTTCGTCGAGCGCCGCGAAACTCTGGGCATCCACCGAGAAGTCGATCTCGAACGGCGACCATTGATGGCGCTCCCAGTGCTCGTAGAGCGCCCGGAAGGGTCGTGGCTCTGCCACGAACCCCTGAATCTCCGCCGCCTCTTGGTCGACCCGCACGGGAGCGGAACCTAAACGAAATCCGCAGTCCGCCGGTGGAGCACCCGGTCGAGCAGGCTCTTGTCCGCAGGCGCGGAGAGGGCGGCCGGAGCCGCCCTCTCTCGCTGTCGGTCCGAGACCGCGCTAGTCGTCCATCGTCTGCGGGTTCAGGTGGTCGACCAGGCGCTTCTTGCTCGGCTGCTTCACCAGCGTCCGGTACACGACCATGCCCTTCGCGAGGGCGTTGTTAGTCACGCCGTCCGAGGCGTAGACGGGGATGCCGGGCCCCTTGTCGAACCCCGGGCCGGTGTACGGGTACGCGGACCAGGTGCCGGTGTTCACGAAGGGGTCGTAGTAGGCGACCTCCTTCAGCTTGGTCGGCTTGCTGAAGTCGATCACGTTCACCCCGCCCGTATACCAGGCATTGACGAGCAGGTCGTCGTTGATGCCCATCACGGCCATGCCCATGTGCGCGGAGCAGTACTCGCCCGGCGCGGGGTTGGGCCGCACGTCCCCCACGTGGAACTCGCTCAGGAAGTTGCCTTGCAGATCGGAGAAGAACATCTTCCCGGTCTTGTGCACCCCGCCCGCGGGGTTCCACGGCCGCGGCTGATAGGTCGTCATGGTGGGGCAGCCCGAGCCGAAGGACTCGTCGACCCAGTTCACGACCGTCCCCTCGTTGTTGAACATCACCGAGTGGAAGAAGTCGACCGCCCCGGGGAACTGGCCGGTGCCGCCCGAGGTGACCTTGTCGTCACCGATCGAGATCGGGTTCGCGGTGTTCGGGATCCCGCTGTTCGGATCGATCCGCCACACCTGGCCCTGCTCGGCGCAGGCCGCGCCGGCGAGGTTGTGCTCCATGTGCACCACGATGTCATGGCAGGCGACCGCCGCCGGCTCGAGGCCGCAGAGCGACCGCTCGCACCACTCGATCCGCCCGTCGGGATCGCCGGGGTAGCTGATCGCGGGTGCGGCGATCTCGGTCGTGGCCGCCGGGTTGTTCAGCGGCACCGACAGCACCTGGATCTGGCGGTGCAGCGGATCGTTGACGATCTTGTCGTCGTCGTACGGGTTGGTGACGTTGGCGAAGTTGGCCTGACCGCACGTCGGCCCCGCCCGGAGTGGATACGACGCGACGTAGACGATCAGCCGCGGGTTCACCGGATCCTTCGCGAACCCGGTCCACGCCGTGATCGTGTGCGCGCCGCAGTCGGTGTACTGCATGTCGACCGGCGTGATCGTCTGGAACGGATTCGCCGGGTCGTCGCTCAGCGTGAAGACGCGGACGCCCTCCCAGCCGTTCCGGTCTCCGTGCGCCGACCGTGGAGCTCCGCAGTCCGGGTTCGCCATCGTGCGATCGACCGCAAGCAGGAGCAGGTCGGCGACGCCGTTGCCGTTGCGATCCCAGACGATGGGGTCGTTCTGGTTGGCGTCGCACGCGAAGTCCCTGATGAGCTGCGGGCTCTCGGGGTTGGAGATGTCGAAGATGCGCACGCCGCCCTGAGAGGCGGCATCGCCGGTGTAGTAGCCGAGGAACGCATGGTCGCCCCAGAACGCGAAGTCCGAGTGCGTCGCCGGCTTCGGGGACGTGGAGACTTCCTCCATCTTGAAGTGCTGGTCGGGGCTGTGGGTTGCGCCCGCCGCCGTGGCGAGCAGCCCGAAGGCGAGCAGGGCGGCCACGACCACACGTGAGCTTCGCCGCATGTGCATCACTCCCAACAGTTCGCTGGTCAGAAAGGTACGAGCTTCAGCTTCGCATCGAGCGTGGAGTCCTAAGGGCATCCCTCCCCCCACCAGCCTGGCGACTGCGGGATGCTAGTCCATCGCGGCGACGGACGAGCCGTCAGCCGCTCGGCGCCGACGCCAGCGCCCGGCCCTTCTTGCTCGCGGCGCTCTGCCGCTTCGACGCCTCGAGCACGACCTTGCGCAGGCGCACGCTCGCCGGCGTGACCTCGATGCACTCGTCCTCGCGGATGAACTCGAGCGCCTGCTCGAGCGAGAGCGGGCGCGGCGGGATGAGGCGCACGAGCTCGTCGGCGGTCGAGGAGCGCATGTTCGTCAGCTTCTTCTCCTTGGTCGCATTGACGTCGAGGTCCTCGGCGCGCGCGTTCTCGCCCACGATCATGCCCTCGTAGACCTCGGTGCCCGGCGCGACGAACATGGCGCCGCGCTCCTGCAGGTTCATCAGCGCGAAGGAGGTGGCGGGGCCGCGGCGGTCGGCGACCAGGCTGCCGGTGGGCCGCGTCCGCAGCTCGCCGTGCCACGGCTCGTAGCGGTCGAAGACGTGGTGGAGGATTCCCGTGCCGCGCGTCTCGGTGAGGAACTCGGTGCGGAAGCCGATGAGGGCGCGCGCGGGCACGAGGTACTCGAGCCGCACCCAGCCGGTGCCGTGGTTGACCATCTGCTCGAGCCGCCCCTTTCGCAGCGCGAGCAGCTGCGTGAGCACGCCCACGTACTCCTCGGGCGCGTCGATCGAGAGGCGCTCGACCGGCTCGTGCACCCTGCCGTCCACGAGCCGCGTCACCACCTGCGGCTTGCCCACCGTCAGCTCGAACCCCTCACGGCGCATCAGCTCGACGAGCACCGCGAGCTGCAGTTCGCCGCGCCCCTGCACCTCCCACACCTCCGGCCGTTCGGTGGCCAGGACGCGCAGCGACACGTTGCCGACCAGCTCCTGGTCGAGCCGGTTCTTGAGCATCCGCGCCGTCAGCTTCGAACCCTCGCGGCCCGAGAGCGGCGACGTGTTGATGCCGATCGTCATCGAGAGGCTCGGCTCGTCCACCTGCGTGACGGGAAGGGGGCGCGGGTCCTCCGGATCCGCGAGCGTCTCGCCGATCGTCACCTCGGCCAGCCCCGCGACGGCGACGATCTCGCCCGGCCCAGCCTCGCTCGCGTCGACGCGTTCGAGCGCCTCGCTCACGTAGAGCTCGGTGATCTTGACCCGCTCGATCCCGCCGTCGGCGCGGCACCACGCGACCTGCTGGCCCTTGCGCAGCGTCCCGTGCAGCACCCGCGCGAGGGCGAGCCGGCCGACGTACGGCGAGGCGTCGAGGTTGGTCACGAGCGCCTGCAGCGGGTGGTCGGGATCGTGCTCGGGCGCGGGAATGCGTTCGACGAGCAGCTCGAAGAGTGGGCGCAGGTCTTCTGCGAGCTCGTCCGGCGCCAGCCCGGCACGCCCGGCTCTCGCGTTCGCGTAGACGATGGGGAACTCGATCTGGCTCTCGTCCGCGTCCAGGTCGAGGAAGAGCTCGTAGACCTCGTTCACGACCTCCTCCACCCGCGCGTCCGGCCGGTCGACCTTGTTGACGACGAGGATGACCGGCAGCCGCGCCTCGAGCGCCTTGCGCAGCACGAAGCGGGTCTGGGGCAGCGGGCCCTCGCTCGCGTCGACGAGCAGGAGCACGCCGTCGACCATGGTCAGCCCGCGCTCCACCTCACCGCCGAAGTCGGCGTGCCCCGGCGTGTCGATGATGTTCACCTTCACATCGCCGAACCGGAACGCCGTGTTCTTCGCGAGGATCGTGATGCCCTTCTCGCGCTCGAGGTCCATCGAGTCGAGCACGCGCTCGGCCACGTCCTCGTTCTCGCGGAACGCGCCCGACTGCCAGAGCATCGCATCGACGAGCGTCGTCTTGCCGTGATCGACATGGGCGACGATCGCGACGTTCCTGAGATCCGGGCGGGTGGCCACCGCCGCAGAGTAGTCAGCGAATCCTCTCGGTGCCCGCGCTCGTTTGTCTCATGCCGCGCCCGAACGGCGGTGCGGCCCGTGCCAACCGACCGGAAGGGACCCCATGCCGCTTCTCTGGATCCTCGTCATCATCCTCATCATCCTCGCCGTCGGCGGCGGCGTGGCGGTGCACAGCCTGCTCTGGCTGCTGCTGATCGTCGCGCTCATCGTCGCGCTCTTCAGCCTGCTGGGCGGCCGGCGTGCCGTCTGACTGAGCGCGCCGTCACTGTTCGAGCCGCTAACGCGGTGCGCCGCGTCGGTAGCGCGCCGTGAACGATGCGGGGGTCGGAGCGAGCAGCACCCCGACCCCCGGCAGTTCGGTCTACGGAGCCGCGGGTCCCATCGGCTTCACGATCCAGAGGCCGGTGCGCATGTCGCTCGCGTAGACGATCCCGGTCGCGGGATCGATCGCCACGCCCCAGACCTCCGCCGGACCGCCGCCGAGCGAGTTCGCGTGCCGCTTGCTCGTATCCGGCACGAACTGGCCTCGCCGGACGGGCGCCAGCGGGTTGCTGACGTCGATCGCGATGATCCCGTTGCTGTACCACGCGGAGTACGCCCGGGAGCCGAGCACCTCCGTGTTGTGGATCGACCAGCTTCCGGGTGGCGTCGGGTGCTCCCCGAAAGCATGCGGGGCATCCGTGAACGCCCCGACCTGCTGCCACTCGTTGCCCGCCGTCTCGCGGAAGACGCGGAGGTAGCCCCACGACGGCGTCAGCGTCGTGAGCGACATCGTGTCGGCGCCGCCGGGCGCGCGCAGAGCGGAGGCGACGTCGTCGATGTCGGCGATCTGGAAGACCGGGATGCCCAGGTCGGCCTTGCGGCCGGCCGCCGGTGACAGTACGTAGGCATCGTCCGGCCCGACGAGGTTCGAGACGAGGGCCGTCGCGCCCGCCGCCTTCGCCAGCGCCGCCTGCTGACCGATCGAGCACGGCGCGCTCCAGCCGTCGATGATGCCCAGGTAGAACGGATCGACGGTGTCCGCGAGTGCGAGCTTCCCCGCCGCGCCGGCGTAGTCGGAGGCCTGGCAGCCGTCCGCCGCGTCGTAGACGGCGCCGGTGACCACCTGCCCCGCCGCGCCGAGGGTGCTCGCCCACGGCATCTGGATGCCTTCGACCTGCCGCGCCCCCGTGGCCGAGGTCATGACG
>JAPSGP010000182.1 GCA_031177445.1 Acidimicrobiia bacterium | reverse complement strand
GCCCGCTCGCGGGCTCGGCGACCCACTCGACCGCAGCCGCGCCGAACGCCGCCGCCGTCTCCCAGGCGTACTTCCCCTCCTCGTTCCAGCCGATGCTGACTGCGACCGCCGGGACGCCCAGGTTGGCAGCCGTGAGAGCGGCGCCCACGGTGCCGGAGTGCAGCACGAGATGGCCCGTGTTGGGCCCGGGGTTGACGCCCGATGCGACCAGCGCCGGCGGAGGGCCGAATCCGCCGAGGCAGGCGGCGTAGACGGCGGTGGCGGGTGCGGCGTCGATCGATCGGACTGTGACACCGGGAAGCGACGGCCACTCGTGGGTGACGAACGGGATCGGTCCCGAGCGCCACACCGGTCCGATGGCGGCGCTGCTGCCGCTGCGGTCGGTCGCCGGAGCCACGACGAAGACCTCGTGGCCGGCCTCGACGAGAGCGTGCGCGAGCGCCTCGAGGCCGGGTGACCCCACGCCATCGTCGTTGGTCACGAGTATGCGCACGCTCTGTCCTTTTGCTGCGGTCGACGGCGTTCACGCCGGATTCACCGCTGCGCCTGCTGCCTGTCGATCGACGGAAACGTCGGTTACGTTCCGCGCTGCGCCGCGAAGCCGGCCCGGAGCACAGGGGCCGCGCCGGGCCGGACTCGTGGCCCCGTGAACCATCCCGGCCACCTCACGGTACCGGCCGGGAGTGCCGGCTCCGGTATCCCGCGGGTGAACGAGGGTCGAACACTCACCGGTGGTGCTTGCCGCCGGCGCTGCCGTCGTCCAGCCTCACGCGGTGGCGATCGAGCTGGCGGTGCTCGAATGGCTGGCACGACAGTCCGCGACGACGGCGTCGTCGAGCGGTCGTTCGTCGAGCCATGGCGGGGATGGGTGTCGATCCCGACAGTCCACAGATGGCCGCGCACCTCGCGTACGTCCGGCGCACGATGGGTCAGCCGAAGGTCGAAGACGAACGATCGGCGGTCTCGCCGCCGCGTTCGCACCGCTCTCAAGCCGGCAGGGACTGGCTCCTGGCAACGTGCTCGAGCGTCGGAAGCCAGGCGGCGAGGTCGGAGACGGCGCGGCCCGGGACCTTGGCGTGGTCGTCGGCGCGGCGGAGCATGAGGAGCTCGTCGATCCAGGGCGCCCCCCGGAGCTGCGCGCACTCCCGGGCCGTGAGCAGTCCGCCCTGCGCTTCGAGGGTCTCGATGCTGCGCGGGGTCAACTGTTCCCGATAGTCGGGATCGAGCGTCACCAGGAGGCGTTTGGCCTCGTCGTGGTACGCCACCAGCCACGCCACCCGCGGGCCCAGCACCGCCTCGACGTACGTGGCGCCGGAACGGGCATGGGTCTTCGGACGGTTCGGGAACAGGACCGTCCCGATGTCGTGGACGAGGCCGGCGGCTTGGAGCTCGATGTCGGCGGGTTCCTGGCGGGCGAGGATCGCCGCGCACTGGAGGCTGTGGTCGAGTAGGTCGACCCCTTCCCCGTCGGACTGGCCCCGTGCCTGAGCCAGCGTGGTGAGGAGCTGACTCACACTGGTGGCCATCGGGACGGCCATGCTCAGTCCGAGTTCGGCGCGGGCTGGTAGCGCCCGGAGGTGACGTTCCCGTCCTCGACCTCGAGCACCCAGGTCGAGCCCTTCGCGAACCGCCGCCCGCCCTTGAGCTTGACGCCCTGCTCACGGAGATGGTGGAGCACGGCCTCGATCACGTCGCCGTGGGTGCACAGCACCGTCGGCTGGTCCGACACCTTTTCGATCAACCTCAGCGTTTCACTCAACGCTGCGCCTTCGGTGAGCGCGTCGGACAGCTCGACCGGGAGCCCGCGCTCGGCTGCAAGCGGCTCGACCGTTTGCCGGCTCCGCACGTACGGACTGCTCACGATGCGAGCGATCGTCGCGTGCTGCAGCTGCGCGACGAGCGCGTCCGTCTGGCGTCGCCCCACCTTGGAGAGCGGACGGAGGTCGTCGGGCCCGCGCCAGTGCTTGCGGCTCCCGGCACGGGCGTGGCGAACGAGGTACAGCTTCAGGGGAGATCCTCGGCTTCGGCGATGAGATGCCGGTCATGGGCGTGGGTCAAGAGCTTGCCCGCGTTTTCTCCCAAACTCCAACGAATCTCGTCGATCTCGTCATTCGGCTGAAAGAGTGCCTGGTTAGAGCCGGGCTCGGGCTCCATCAGCCAGTAGCGGACCCGCTTGGGCCGGCCGCGGCGATCGACGTACTCCGCGGTCGAGAGCTCGGGGCCAAGCCGGCAGCGGAGCCCGGTCTCCTCCTCGACCTCCCGGCGCGCCGCTTCCTCATCGGTTTCGCCGGCGTCGACCTTGCCCTTGGGCAAGCTCCAGTCGTCGTAGCGGGGCCGATGCACCATCGCGTACTCCCACTGCCCGCCGGGGCCCGGGCGCCGGACCACCCCGCCGCCCGCCCGGACGAGCGCAGCGCCGGCGGCTTTGCCGACCGGCGCTGCATAAGCCCGAGCTTGCGAGGGCGACCGATGAGGGGTACCGGGCTCGCTCACAGCCAGTTGCGGTGTCGCTTGCGACTGGCGTCACGCCAGGTGCCGCGCCATCGGTCGCGCGCATCGCGCGAGGCAGCGATCTCGAAGGCGGCCAGCTCCCCGGCGACGAAGACCTCGCGCCCGTCGGCGGTCCGAGCGGTCTCGCGCAGCCACGCCTCGGCGACGACCGCGTCCTGGTGCTCGCCCAACACCTCCTGGACCGATGCGACGGCACGAGCGAACTCGCGCGCGGCCTTCCCAACGACCGGAGCGACCGCCTCGGACGCGTAGCGACACCGTTTGGCGCGGATCCGTACCTCGTGGAGTACCTCGTCAACCGGGTCGTCGCCCAGCGCATCGACGGCCGACTTCAGGTGCTGCCACGGCCCTCGGACCAGTGCCGGCAGGGCGTCCGCTGCCGGCGCGTCTGCTTCGGGGAGCAACGCCGGCTCATGGATCGCGTGCACCAGCCTCTCGAGCAGCTGCAGGTACCGCCCGCTGCGGATGGCGTCGAGGAGGTCGGCCCGGCACGACTCCCAACGCTCCGACAGACGCTGCAGGATCGGCTTCGCGTCGGACTGGTCGTCGGCCCGCAATCCGTCGATGCGATCACGCATGCGATCGAGCAGCACCTCGGTGTCGCGCACTGCGCCAAGCTCCTGACCGAGCCACCGCAGCTCGTCGCGAAGCGACGACGTCCACTCGGCGTCGAGCAGGCTGCGGAACGTGCGCAGGTCGGAACGCAACCTTCGCGTCGCGACTCGAGCCTGATGGACGTCTTCGGGATTTTGGCCCAAGCGAACCCCCGGGTCGTGCAGCACCAGACGGAGGACGGAGGCGGCGATGGCGGCACGAACCGCTTCTCCTGCCGTCGAGGATCGATCGACGGGGACGGGCGCGACGTCGGGGGCCTCGAGCGCGCGCCAGCCAAGGGCGCGCACGATCTTGGGTGTCGGGTCAGGCGGCCCCGCACCGGCCGCCCGGAGCCGTTCAGCGACGGCTTCGGCGAGGCCGGCGGGAGCGTCGCCGCTGACACCGATCTCCACCTCCCGGTAGCGGGCGGCGAGATGCACACCCTCGAGCACCGACACCTCGTCCTCGACCACCTCTCCCATGGTCGTGCCGTCGAGCGCGAGCAGCGGGACACGCCGGCGAGCGGTTCGTAGCCGGGCCACCGGTTCGAGGCTCCGGTCGCGCGTGTACGCGGTCACGAGATCGAGCGCGAGCTCGGGCGGCGACCCATGGTCGCCGTCGAACCGATGCTCCACCGGTACGTCACCGCCCTCTCCCGGCGGGAGCGCCACGGTCCATCCCTCGTCGCTGCGATAGCGGACGCGACCGCCGGCGCGTGCGAGTCGAAGGTCGGCGGTGTCGAAGTAGATGGTCTGGAACTGGAGATCCTGCGGCGGCGCCGCCCGAGCACCAGCGTCGAACCCGCCGAGCTCGGGAAGGCGGAAGCCGGGTGGCGACGACAGGCTCAGCTCACGACCGGGCATCGACGGCCCGAGCGCGCTGAACGGTCAGCTCCTGCAGCTGCTCATGGACGTTGCTCCCGGCGGTCGTCGGGACCCGATGCCAGTTGCCCGCGCCGTCGAGCTCCCACGCCAGCGCGTCGTCGGCGAGGTTGATGGCGAGGATCTCACCCAGTCGCTCACGCAACGCCGGCGCCGTGACCGGGGTCAGCGCCTCGACCCGGCGATCGAGGTTGCGCGGCATGAGGTCGGCGGAGCCGATGAGGTACTCGGCGCGCTCGAGGTCGGCGCCGAAGCGGTAGATGCGCGAGTGCTCGAGGAAGCGGCCGACGATCGAACGCACGTGGATGTTCTCGGACAGCCCCGGGACGCCCGGACGCAGGCAGCAGATACCCCGCACGATGAGATCGATCGGCGTGCCCGCCTGCGATGCCGCGTACAGCGCGTCGATCAGCTCCGGATCCACGAGGCTGTTCATCTTCAGCGTGATGAGCCCGTCGGGCCCCTTGGCGGCCTGCTCCTCGATGCGGCGACGGAGCTCGGGGCGCAGGGTGATGGGCGCCACGAGCAACTTGCGGTATTCGCCCTGGCGGCTGTACCCGGTGAGGTAGTTGAAGAGCTCGGTGAGGTCGGCGCCGAGATCGGGATCGGCCGACAGGAGCCCGAGGTCCTCGTAGAGCGTGGCCGTCTTGGGGTTGTAGTTGCCCGTGCCGACGTGGCAGTAGCGACGGATGCCTTCGGCCTCCTGCCGCACCACGAGCAGGATCTTCGTGTGCGTCTTGAGGCCCACGAGGCCGTAGACCACGTGGACGCCGGCTTCCTCGAAGATGCGGGCCCGCTCGATGTTCGCTTGCTCGTCGAAGCGCGCTTTGAGCTCGACGAGCGCGACCACCTGCTTGCCCTGCTCGGCGGCGTGGATGAGTGATCGGACCATCCGGCTCTCGGGCCCCGCGGTGCGATACAGCGTCTGTTTGATCGCCAGGACGTCGGGGTCGCGCGCCGCCTGGTCGACGAACGCCTCGACCGAGGTGGCGAAGGAGTCGTAGGGGTGGTGCACCAGCACGTCGACCTGCTGGAGCACCTTGAAGAGGTCGGGGGTCGTGTCACTCCGCGCGAGGACGGGCGGGGTCTGGGGGACCCAGGGCTCGTCCTTGAGCTCGGGACGCGCGAGGCCGTACAGCTGCCACAGGGAGCCGAGATCGAGTGGCGCGTCGACGACATAGACGTCGCCGTCGGTGAGCTCGAGCTCGCGACACAGCAGCTCGAGCACCTCGCTGCTCATCTTCCCGTCGATCTCCAACCGCACCACGGCCCCGAACTTGGTGCGGCGCCGCAGGACGAGCTCCATCGCCTCGAGCAGATCGTCGGCGGCGTCGTCCAGGTCGAAGTCGGCGTCGCGCGTGACGCGGAACGGATGGTGTGCGAGGACTTCCATTCCTGGGAACAGCGCACCGAGGTGCGCGGCGATCACCTGTTCCAGGGGCACGAAGAGGTTTCCGTCGGATAGCGCCAGGAAACGAGGGAGCAGCGGCGGGACCTTGACCCGGGCGAACCCCTCGCTGCCCGTTGTCGGGTCGCGCAGGAGCACCGCGAGGTTCAGGGAGAGGTTCGAGATGTAGGGAAAGGGGTGGGCCGGGTCGACGGCCAGGGGAGTGAGGACGGGGAAGATCCGTTCCTCGAACTCGTCCTCGAGCCGCGCACGGTCGGAATCGGACAGCTCGTCCCAGTCGCAGATCTTGAGCCGGGCGGCTTCGAGCTCGGGCCGGATGTGGTCGGTGAACACCGCCGCGTGCCGGCGGACGAGCGGCTCGACCCGGGCCCGGATTGCCCGGAGCTGCTCGTTGGGCTCGAGCCCGTCGGGCGAGGTGGAGCGGATGCCGGCGTCGACCTGCTCGCGGAGCCCGGACACCCGCACCTGGAAGAACTCGTCGAGGTTCTGGCTGAAGATGGCGAGGAACTTCGCCCGCTCGAGCAGCGGGAGCGAGCCGTTCTCGGCCAGCGCGAGCACCCGGGAGTTGAAGTCGAGCCACGAGAGCTCGCGGTTCAGGTAGCGGGACTCGTGCGGGCGCAGCACGTCGGTTCCATCGGGCCGGGACCCCTCTTCCGGGGCGGGAGTGCGGCCCGGCGAGGGCGCGTCGATGGGCACCTCGAGCCGGGCCATCTCGCTCATGGTAGTGGCCGCTCCCCGTGTTCTCCCGGGGTCCTGCCCCGTACCTTCGTCGGCGACGGGCGGCACAGCCGCCGTCGCCTCCCCATGTCGGCTCGCTTGCGCTCGCGTGAGTTCTGTCGGCGGCGGTCGGCAAAGCCGCTACCGCCTCCCCATG
>JAPSGP010000474.1 GCA_031177445.1 Acidimicrobiia bacterium | reverse complement strand
AGCCCACAACCGCGCCCTGGTCGACTTCTGTTCGGTCGACGCTCGGCTGCTGCCCGTCGGGTACGTGCCCCTGGTCGACTTCCCGCGCGCCGAGAACCTCGCCGCCGAGGCACTGGCGCAGGGCTGCAAGGCGCTGATGGTTGCCTCGGCCTGCCCACGCCGCCATTCCCCGAGCCACGTCGGACTGGACCGGGTGTGGGCACAGACCCAAGAGGCGGCCGTTCCGGTAGTGTTCCATGTCGGCGGCGGGGGCAAGCTGCTCGACCCGATGTACTTCGAGAACGGGCTGCCGCCCGTTCCCGACTTCCACGGCGGCGACGACAACTTCCGTTCGGTGGACTACATCGCGATCCAGTACCCGGTGATGCAGACGCTGGGCACGCTCATCATCGACGGGATGCTCGGTCGCTTCCCCCGCCTGCGGATCGGAGTCATCGAGCAGGGCGCGTCGTGGCTACCCGGCCTGATGCGCACGCTCGACTCCGCCACCGACGCCTTCCGCAAGAACGAGGAGCGGCTCCAGCGCCTCGAACTGCGACCCAGCGAGTACATCCGCCGGCAGGTGCGGGTCACGCCCTATCCCCATGAGGATGCCGGCTGGATCGTCGAGCAGACGGGCGAGGAGGTTTGCCTCTTCTCCACGGACTATCCGCACGTCGAGGGGGGTCGCAACCCACTCGGCCGCTTCGATCGCAGCCTGGCCGCGCTCCCCGACTCGGCCAAACAGCGCTTCTACTGCGACAACTTCATCGACCTCATGGGCTCCGCCCTTCCGGCCCTCACGTAGCGGTCGGACCGCAGAGCTCCTCGAGGAAGTCGACGACCTCGTCGTCGGTCGTCTGGGTGAAGTCCTCGTACCACTGCCCGACCGCCAGAAATGCTCGGGGACGAGCGAGCACCACCACCTCGTCGTAGGTGTCGGCGAGGCGGTCGAGCGTGTTCGGAGGGCCCACGGGGAGGGCGAGGATGCACCGTCCTGTTCCCGCCAGCTGCAGCCAGCCACCGACGGCGGCGGCGGTCGCGCCGGTGGCGACGCCGTCGTCGACGACGATCACCGAACGCGCCTCGACCTCGCCCGCGGTCAACACGCAGGGGAAGCGCGCCGCGAGCTGCGAGATGGCGGCGCGCTGCTCTTCGACGGCGCTCTCGGCCCAGTCGGGACCGGCGCCGATGCGGTCGAGCAGATCGCGGTCGAGGAGCGCGGAACCGTCCGGGCCCACCGCGCCGATCGCGAGCTCTCGGTGCCCCGGCGCGCCGACCTTGCGAGCCAGCACCGCCCGCAACGGGAGCGAAGTCTCGCGCGCCACCTGCGCTGCCACGACGACCCCGCCGCGCGGGATGCCGGCGACCAGACTGCCCGCCTGCGCGAGCCCGAGCTCGCGCAGGCGCTCACCCAATTGACGTCCGGCGTCGGAGCGATCGGCGAAGACGGTGCCGGGCACGACCGCTACGATGCGCCCAGCCGCACCAAGGCGAGCGCAAGCGAGCCGTCACGGGTGGCGGCGGCGGCTTTGCCGACCGCCGCCGCGGAAGGTAGGGGGTATCGGATGTCGGTCACTGCGTACGTGCTCATCCAGACCGAGGTCGGCAAGGCCATCAGCGTGGCCGAGCACGCTCGCAAGATCACCGGGGTCCAGTCGGCCGACGACGTCACCGGCCCGTACGACGTCATCGTGAAGGCCGAGGCCACGAGCCTCGACGAGCTCGGCAAGCTCGTGGTGTCGCAGATCCAAGCGGTCGAAGGCATCACCCGCACCTTTACGTGCCCGGTGGTGAACCTCTGATCAGACCGTAACCCCGGCGTCTACACGTCGCGCTGGCGACCGGCGCGCTTGGCCCGCCGCTCGTGGCGGGCGAACGCCAGCTCGATGAGCCGATCGAGCAGCCGGGGGTAGGCCACGCCGGACTCCTGCCAGAGGCGGGGGTACTGCGAGACGCCGCCGACGAAGCCCGGGATCGTGTTCAGCTCGTTCACCAGGAACCCGCGCCCCGGCCCGCCATCGGCGGCAGTCTCCTCGTAGAAGAAGTCGACCCGAGCCATGGCTTCACACCGGCAGGCCGCGAACGCGTCGACCGCCAACGCCCGCACCTCGGCGGCCGCCGCCGGCGTCAGCGGCGCCGGGACGAGCAATTGCGCGTCGTCGCGCTCGTACTTGTCGGCATACGAGTAGAACTCGTCGCCGGGGACCACCTCACCAGGAACGGAGGCCTCGGGCGGATCGTCGCCCAGGATCGCCACCTCGATCTCGCGGCCGACGATCGCCTCCTCGACGAGCACCCACTCGTCGAAGCCGAGCGCGAGGTCGAGCGCGGCGTCGAAGCTCGCGCGGTCGTGTGCCCGCGAGACCCCGACGGAGGAGCCGAGGTTGGCCGGCTTCACGAAGCACGGGTAGCCGAGCTCGGCTTCGATGCGCGCTGCAAACGCGACCCGGTCGTGCCCGTCGCGGAAGCTCAGGTGGCGCGGGGTCGGCACCCCGGCGGCGCGAAACGCCGCCTTCATCATGATCTTGTCCATGCCGACCGCCGAGCCGATGACGCCCGAACCGACGTACGGGAGGCC
>JAPSGP010000033.1 GCA_031177445.1 Acidimicrobiia bacterium | reverse complement strand
AACCTCCTCGCCGTCGAGTTGCTGCACGTTCAGGACCGTCTCTCCCGATTCTCCGACGGCCTTCCTGACGGCGGTGATGCGATCTCCGAACCCGTTCTCATCGACGTTGCGGGTCAGCAACGCGAAGTTCTTCTGGCACCTGCCGATGCCGAGTGCGCCGTTGTCCGATCTCGAGCTGGCGAACGGCATTCGCACCGCTGCCTCGAACCGCTCACGCGCTACGCCATCGCCTACGACGACCCCGACGGTGACGAGGTCCACGTCGACCTCGAGTTCAGTGCGATCTGTGCGCCCAACTACCTCGGCGATTCGCATCTCGATCAGCCGGGCCGGTACCGCGGGACGATCGTGTTGCACGGCGACGAGATTTCTGTCGATGCGTTCGGCTTTCGCGACCGGTCTTGGGGCCCACGTTCACAGTTCGGGGCCACACTGCACAGCTCCGGCGCGGTGTGCGGCGGTTACAGCTACGCCACCGCGTCGGATCGCGACGCTTTTTACACGATCACGATGGACTTCGGCGCCGGCTGTGTCTCGATCCACGGGTCGCTTCTCCGTGACGGCACGTGGTCGAAGCTCGTGCAGGGAACGCGCGTCGTCACCGAGCGCGACGCCGAGAAGGGGTTTCCGCGGCGCGTCGTCGTCGACGGGACCGACGAACAGGGTCGAGAGCTGCACGCGGAAGGGGAGTGCCTCAACCGGCTTGCCCTGCATCTGAACCCGAACCTCTTCACCGTGAACTGCCTGACACGATGGTCGTTCGACGCCATCACCGCCTACGGTGAAGATCACGACAACTGGAGTGCAGCAGGAATTCGCCGCTTCGCTCGGCACCACCTCGGATACGACAGCGCCTGACGCCAGGGCCGGGCCGACATGGCGCGGAACGTGTGCGATCGCGCGGCGCGCCGTCGCTGTGTGCACGGTGCTGGCGGCGGCTGCGGTCGCGTGCTCGTCAGGATCAGGACCCGAGTCGCAGACGACGCCAACCGGCGCGCAGCCGCGCGTGTCGCAGCCGGCACCGCAGCCCGAGGGGTCGACCACCGCCGGCGATGGCGCGGCGCCAGCCCGAGCGCTGCGGGGACGGCGGATCTGCATCGACCCGGGCCACGATGCCTATTGGGGCGTCGGCGCCGCCGGCCGCGACGCTCTGGGTGAGATCCCCGTGCATCCCACCGAGGGAATCCCGCTGCTCGAGCACGAGCTCACGCTCACGACCGGCTACCGGCTGGCGCGGCGGCTCGAGCAGCAGGGCGCCGACGTCTGTGTCACGCGCAACGAGGCCGGCGCACTCCAGATCGACCCGTACGACTTCAGCGGAGACGGGCAGGTGCGGCCGGACAGCGTCGCGCTCGAGGACGGGCCCGAGCGCACCCAGCCGCGCATCGACTGGGCCAATCGGTTCCGGGCCGAGCTCCTGGTCTCGATCCACTTCAACTCGCTCGACGATCCGAGTGTCCGGGGCACCGAGGTGTACTACTCCGACACCGGGAAGCGGTCCGAGGAGGGTCGCCGTCTGGCCGAGCACCTGCTCTTCGGAGTCCTCGGGCAGATGCAGGTCGAGGGCTACCAAGGGGTCGGGCGAGGGATCCGCAGCGACCGCTACCAGCGCTACCCGCCCGACATCCAGGCGCGGTTCCGGCGGAACAACGCCGTGACGATCGCGCGCAACGGGTTCGATCCCGCCGACTGCCCCGACTGCCAGCGCGTCGGCGTGCTGGGGAACAACCCGATGTCACTCCACCCGGGGGACTACGTCGGAGCGCTGGTGGAAGTGGAGTTCTTGTCGAACCCAGAGGTCGTCGACGAGCTCTTCCTGCGACCCGACGCACTGGCGATCGTCGCCGCCGGGCTCGAAGCCGGGATCGTGAGCTACTTCCGCGCCGCCTGAGCACCAACGTTGGCGAACCCGAACGGTGCCGAGCTTCGCCTGGCGGCCGGAGCGGGCAACACTGCGACCGCTCCGATCTGCCCGGGCGATGCTCGCCGAGCTCGCTAGTCCTGTGGGACAGGAGCCGGTGCGGCCTGTCGCGCCCGACGAGGTTGGTCGGTCTCCTCCAATGTCTGGGGCGTGCACGCGCCCGATTCGTCGCTTTCGAGGAACAACCTGCACTGGAGCCCGGTTGGACGTGCGCACTGCACGAGAACGGGAGGCGGCGATGGCGAAACTCGAGCTCGGTCCGATCGGCGCGGCGCTGAGCCCCGGACAAGCAGGATTCGTCGACGCCGCGGTCGAGCTCGAAGACATGGGCTATTCGACGATCTGGCTCACCGGCGGCCCGCTCGAGGATCTCGGACAGATCACCGAGGTCGTGCGCGCCACGCAACGCGCTCGAGTGGCGACCGGGATCCTGCCGGTCGACCGGTTCGAGGCCGACGCCGTCATCGCCTTGTACTCCGAGCTGGAGGCAACGCATCCCGGTCGCTTCATCGTGGGCCTCGGGGGCGCGCACGGATCGAGGCCGCTGCCGACCCTCAATGCCTTCCTCGATGCACTCGACGGTTTCGATGGCGTTCCGGCGAGCGCACGGGTGATGGCGGCGCTCGGGCCCCGCATGCTCGAGCTCGCGCGCGACCGGGCTGCCGGTGCCCTGCCCGTGCTCGTCACTCCTGAGTACACCGCCGAGGCTCGTGCGGTCCTGGGCGACGGCCCCGCGCTCGCGATCGAACTGCTCCTCGTGCTCGAGGGCGATCCAGTCCGAGCCCGGGAGCTCGCGCGGGGGCCCCTCGGAGCACTGGGTCGGTCTCCGTCGTACCAGTCGAACTTCCGCCGCATGGGCTTCGCCGACGACGAGATCCAGCGGCTGGCCGATCGGCTGGTGGACGCGCTCGTGGCCTGGGGCGACGTGAGCACGGTGGCGGCGCGGATCTCGGACCACATCCGGGCCGGCGCCGACCACCTCGTGCTCAGCCCGGTGACCGGCTCCGACGCCGTGCCCGTCGAGGAATGGCGACAGCTCGCCCGAGCCGTCATCGCATAGCGCCGCAGCTCGCACGACGAATTGCCCGCGTGGACAGGTCGGGGCGCGGCTCCGACCCGGACCGGTCCTGCAACACTCTCCCGATGCCGTGGTCGGTTCGTCGGACGAGCGCTGCCTGGTGGCGGCGGGTCGCGTCTTGCGTGGTTGCCCTGCTCGCCGCCGGTGGCGCCGTTCCCGCCGCCGCGGCGGCCGCGCCATCGTCTGCGGTCGGAGAGCTCCCCGTCGCGCGGGTGCCGAGCGACATCGCCAAAGACTGCTCGCGGGATGTCACCGTGCAGCTGAATCAGTGGATCGGATCGGTCAGCGACGGCTCGGAGCTGCAGTTCGCCCGGCGCGGGTGTTACCGAGTGGACGGCACGATCCTGATCAGTGATCGATCACGCCTCGTCATCGACGGCCGGGGGTCCACCTTCAAGGCGGTGGCAAAGGGGGGACCGAATCGCAAGCACTTCCACCTCGTCGACGACCGGGACATCACCCTTCGCAACCTCACGGTGCGAGGCGTCAACCCGGACGCTGGTGCGTCGGCAGACGCGTACGTTCCCGAATTCGAGCAACAGCACGCATTCGAGTTGCGGGGGACGCAGGGCGCGACCCTCGAACGCGTTCGCGCCTTCGACGTCCACGGCGACTTCGTGTACATCGGCAACACCGAGAACGGGCCGAGTCGGGACACCCGGGTGGTGCGCTCGGTCTTCGAGCGGAGCGGTCGGCAGGGGATCGCCGTTACCGACGGGGAAGGGATCGTCATCGAGGGCAACCGGATCGGTGAGGTGCCCCAGGCGATCTTCGACCTGGAGCCGAACATCGACACCGCCGGCGCACGCAGGGTGAGGATCGCCGACAACACGACCGGCGACGCCCAGTTCTGGTTCTCGAGCGAAGGGGTCGGCTACAACATCGGCGACGTCACCATCACCGACAACGAGATGGACGTGGCGACCCGTACGCTCCTGCGGATGCTCGGCCCCGCCGGGGGGTACCGGGGGCCGCTGACGATCATCGGCAACGAGTTCAAGATCGATCCCGCAGCCGCCGATTTGGGCGTGGGGGCTGCGTTCACGTTCGCCCACTGCCGGAACGTGACGATTCGCAAGAACGTTGCGCAGTTTCCCGATGGAACCAACATGCCGGTCGTGCGGGAGAACGATGCCAAGCGGCTGATCGTGCGCGACAACAAGTTCCCGGGCGCGCGCCAGCTCATCGTGTCGGTGTGACCCGGGCTCAGCTGGTCAGAAGAGCCAGGGATCCCGAAGGTCGAGGAACTCGGTGTCGCGCATGAGATCTTCGAACTCGCCCATCGTGGTGGCGAGCTCCGGCGGTGGCTCCTTCTTCTCGCCTTCACGGGCAGCAGCTTCGCTCGTGAAGTACGCCACCTCGACGTAGCTCTCCGGTCCCGTCCAGATCCGGAGTCCGCCGAAGAGGTCAGGTCGGAACTACTGCTCGTGCTCATCGAAGGCCCTGTCCATCTCGTGGAGCCGATCCCGGTTCGCCGAGCCCTTCATCACCTGGACGAACCCGGCGTCGTCCGACCCGCCGGCGAGGAACGTCTCGACATCTTCGGAATCGGTGAACCTGACCTCGCCGCCGAAGGCCTTCTCGGTCTCGGCCCACCATTGCCCTTGCTCGGGCCGGTCGCTGTTCGCCTTGGCGGCGGCCGCCGACTCGAAGCGAGCGACGGCGAACCCGTAGCCGTCGTCCGTCACGCCCGATGTGGATCCGAGGAACCCCGTCGCGCCCGGCCGCAGCTCATTCCTCCAACGGTCCATCTGGCGATGGAGCGCCTCGCGATCGGCCACACGACCTTCGATGATCTGCACGAACATGTCCACCTCCCGCGATCTTCCGACCCCCCGCATGATCCTCCCGGTGGCGACGGATGGCAACGGTCAGCGCGCGACAGGCCGGGCCGTCGGCCCGGCCGTATCGCGGCTCGGCAACGTCATCACCGGGTGAGCGCGAGCATGAGGAGCGCGGAGGCTGCCAGAGGAGCGAGCGTCCGCACGTGGTTCCACGACGTCCACTCGACGAGATAGCGCGCCCAGTAGCTTGCGGCGTCTGGGCTGCTCGGCTCGAGTGTCGCCAGCCTGTCGTTCCTGGGAATGTGATACGCGCCCGTCAGCACGATCACGCCGACCAGATACGTGAGACCGCCCGCGAGGAGGTAGGGGGCGTATGGCTCGCCCCAACGGAACAGGGACGACACGACCATGGCAACGGAGAGCGCCGCGGTCCCGATCAAGCCGGCCATGAACCCGGGCGTGGGCGCCTCGAGATTGATCGCCTGCATGGCGGCGACCCCTTGCTGGGCGGGAAGGCGGCCAAGGGCTCGCATCACGAAGCTCGAGAAGGCGTAGAACGCCCCCGCCATCAGCCCGCAGCCGAGCGCAGCCACCAGCGTCAGCACGAACAGCCAGCCCTTCATCGCGCGTCCTCCTCCGTGGCGACCAACCAGACGCCGCTGACGGCGGTGTCGCGGGCGTAGTCGGCGAAGTCTCGCGGCTCACGGCCCAGAGCACGGCGGATGCCGTCGGACAGGTACTCGCTGCGACCGTCGAGGACGGTGGTGAACAGCTCCGTGAGCTCCTTCGCCTCGCTCGCCGGCAGTCCCTCCTTGACCAGCGCCGACTCGAACTCCTCGGGCGAGATCTGGACGTAGCGGATGTCGCGACCGGTCGCCCGCGAGATCTCCCCGACGGCATCGTGAAAGGAGAGGAGCCGGGGCCCGCTCACCTCGTACAGCTGGCCCACGTGCTCGTCCCCGGTCAGGGCCTCGACGACGATCTCGGCGATGTCGTCAGCATCGACGAACGCCTCGACGACGTCGCTGGCCGTGCCGGCAACCACACCGCCGCGTACCGCATCCACCCAGAAGCCCTCGCTGAAGTTCTGGGCGAAGAAGCTCGATCGCACGATGGTCCACTCGGCGCCGGACTCCCGGACCGCCTGCTCACCGAGCAGCGCTCCCTCCTCGTTCCGGCCCGACAGCAGCACCAACCGCCGGACCCCGTTGGCCACCGCGAGCTCGGCGAACGCGCGGACGCGGTCGGCCGCCCCTGGGAACGCCAGGTCGGGCTGGTACGTGATGTAGACGGAGTCGACGTCGGCCAGCACCGGCACCCAGGTGCCGGGGTCCTCCCAGTCGAACGGGGGATCGGCGGCCCGCGACCCGAGCCGGACCGGCACCCCCAGGGCGGCGAGCCGCTCGGCCACCCGGCTCCCGGTCTTCCCCTTGGCTCCGAGCACCAGCGTCGTCTTCTTCGTTGCCATTACCCGCTCCTTTCGCGGTCTGGTCGACAGCGATAACGTCACGATGTAACGTTACACTGTAACGTAACGCAGTCACGATATCTTGTCAACCGGAATCGGAGGGATCGGGGGCAGCCGATGGGACGACCGAAGGAGCACGGTGACGCCACCCGGGCGGCGCTGCTTGCCGCCGCCGAACGCCTCATCGACGAGCACGGGCCCGATGCCGCCGCGGTGCGGGCGGTCGCCGACGAGGTCGGGACCACGACCCGTGCCGTCTACAGCGTGTTCGGCTCCAAGGACGGCCTCCTCGAGGCGCTCGCGACCCGTCTGTTCGAGATGCTCGTCGAGGCCATGGATGCGGTGCCGGTGACCGACGATCCCGTCGCCGACGTGGTGGGGGTCTCGGTCCAGGGCTTCCGGCGGACAGCACTCGACCACCCGTCGCTCTACAGCCTCGTCTTCCTGCGGGTCGTCCCCGACCTCGAGCTCGGTCCGGCCTTTCGCGAGGTCGCGAACGCCGCCTTCGGGCGCCTCGAAGCACGGGTGGAGCGCGTGGCGCAGCAGGGTCGCTTCGGTGGGCGGTCACCGCGTGAAGCGGCGCTGGCGGTGCACGCATTGACCGAAGGGCTGGCGTCGATGGAGGTGCGAGGCCAGATGCTCGACCCGAGGACGGCGGAGGGTCTTTGGCGCGACGCGATCACGTCCCTCGTCGAGGGCTTCGAAGCGAGGGAACTGCACCCGGCGGAACGCGGCCGCTGAGCGGGCCGAGGTCGGCCAGCGGGCCGAGGTGGCGCAGCTTGTCGGGATTGCTCACCGAGGTCACCGTCTGGATCTGGCCGCCCTCGGCGATGTCGAGAGCGAGCACGCCGATCAGCCGCTCGGAAGGGTCGAGCGCCATCGCCCCGGGCTGCCCGTTGACCGAGACCTGGCGCAGCGACAAGCCGCCGAGGCGGGTCGTGGCCCGCCGCACCCCCGCCCGCAGCGTACGGGCCACCCGCACCCGGCCCGTGACCGGCCGGGGCAGGCCGCCGCCGTGCAGGGTCACGTCGTGGGCCAGCAGCTCCTCGAGCGCGCCGAGGTCGCCGTCCTGCGCCGCGGCGAAGAACCGCCGGGCCAGGCGCTCCCGTCGCTCGCGCGACGGCTCGAAGCGAGGCCGCCGCTGCTCGACGTGCCGCCGGGCCCGGGCCACGAGCTGGCGCGCGTTCTGCTCGCTGGTCGCCACGATCGTGGCGATCTGGTCATAGGGGTAGTCGAACACCTCGCGCAGCAGGAACGCCGCCCGCTGCTCCGGCGACAGGCTCTCGAGCAGCACGAGGAACGCCAGCGACAGCGAGTCGGCCATCTCGGCGTGGCTGGCTGGATCGCCGCCGCCGTCGGCAACCCCGGCTCGTCCGCTCGCCGGCAGAAACGGCACCGCCGCCCCCGGCTCGCCGACCAGCGGCTCGGGCAGGGCCTCGACGTAGGTCTCGCGCCGGACGCGGGCCGAGCGCAGATGGTTGATGCACAGCCGGGTGACCACCGTCGACAGGTAGGCGCGAGGTGACTCGATGCGCTCGCCGTTCTCGAGTGTGTGGTGAAGGCGGAGGAACGCCTCCTGGACGATGTCCTCCGCCTCGCTCACGCTGCCCAGCATGCGGTAGGCGACCGCGAACCCCACGGGACGCAACTCCTCGAAGAGCCGGGCGCTCACTCGCCGAGACCCTTGGCGAAACCGACCCGCCAGCTCGACCAGCGGGGCTGCCAGCCGAGCTCGCGCTTGGCCTTGGCGTTTGATCCGCCCCTGACCTCGGTCATCAACAGCACCGGGGCCTTGCCGGCCAGCAGCCGGACCACCAAGCGCGGGACCCTCATCGGCTTCTTCGCTCCCAGCTGCTCGGCCAGGAACGGCAGCCACTCGTGCACCGGCGCCGGCTCGTCATCAACGACGTTGTAGATGCCGGGCCCGCCGTTGTCGACGGCCGCCACGGTGGCACTGGCCGCGTCCTCGATGTGCAGGAGCGACCACACACCGCCGCCGTCGCCGATGATCGGGAACCGCCGCTTCAGGATGGCCTTGGTCAGCAACGCCTCGGGGTCGGTGCTGAGGCCGGTGCCCGGTCCGTAGAAGGCGCCGTAGCGCAGCGCGAGGCCCTCGGCCCAGTCGATGCGGGTCACGGCGTCCTCGACGTGGCGGATGGCCTCGTGGGTGGGGCGCAGCTTGACCGGCAGATCGAGGTCCGGAGGGTCGTCCTCGGTCTTGACCGAGCCGCCGGTGCGGGCGTAGGTGCCGACGGCCACGATGCTCTGGGCGATGAAGCGGCGGACGCCGACGGCCCGGCCCGCGGCCAACAGGTGGTCGGTGCCCTCGGTGCGCAGGCGGTTGGTCATGGCGGCAAAGCGGCCGGGGTTCCTCATGTCCCTCAGGCTCAGCTCGCCCTTGAGGGCGGTGAGCTGGTGGACGATCACCTCGGGCTCGGCCTCCGCCACGGCACGGGCGACCGCGTCGGGATCGAGCGCGTCAGCCACCACCGGCCGGGCGCCGAGAGCCCGGAGCATGTCGGTCTTGGCCGACGACCGGGTCATGGCGATCACGTCGTGGCCGGCGGCGGAGAGCCGGGGGACGAGTTGGGTGCCGATCGCACCGGTGGCTCCGGCGACGAACACTTTCATGGGTGCCTCCTTCGCGATCCCACCCTCGGGCGGACACCCGGGCGGTCACCTCTAGAGACAAGACAGCCCTGCCGCCTGTGACACCTCCGGTGTCTCCGCCAGACGCGCCGATCCCGAGCACGAGGGCGGGTGCGGGTCTTGGCGTGGCCTCAGGTGCGGAAGCGCCACGCGAGGTGCGCACGGCGGGCTTCCGCTTCCGCGTGCCGGGCGGCGTCGTCGATCCGCGGGGTCTCGGGTGGGAGCGCGCTCCGCACCTCGTCGCACCGGACGACTCGGGTCTCGATCTGTGGCAAGGCGGCGCCCCAGAAGTAGCGGAAGTTCAGCAGAGCGACCTGCGTGCTCAACGTGTCGAGCCAGTTGGGCACCCCGGGATCACGGTGGGCGACGACGAGGCGCACGCGGCCATCGGCGCCGACGGATGTTTGCCGGTGGTTGAGGCTCGTCGGTCGCGCGATGTCGAACGGACGGAAGAAATGCATTCCGTAGAGCTGGAAGCTCCAGTACCGGGCATCCGGCACGTCGCAGTCGACCACGAGCGCATCCTCGGGGCCGAGGTCGTAGAAGCAGAAGCCGAACTGCGAGATCCGGAGCCCGCGCGGCACGTCGATGCGGTTGCCGAAGGAGTTGTCCGCCTGCTTCGCACGCGCGGCGCGCATGTACTCGTTCCAGAACACGAGCGAGCGCTCGGTGAGGTCGAGCGCTTCGTCGAAGCCTTCGGCGAGCGACGGCGCGGCCGGCGGTGATGCCTCATCCAGGCACTCGATGGTGAACGTTGCCGGCTCGCGCCGTTCCCAGTCGAAGTAGTACTCGCGGATCGAGCACATGATCGCTCCGTGGGGGAGCGGCACCCGGTTGGGCTCGTCGCCCTCGCCTCCCAAGAGGACCTCGAACTCCCGGTCGCGCCCGATGCCGACGTCGGACGCCGTGAGCTCGGCGAGGGTCGCCGGCCTCTCGGTGTGCCGGAAGCCCTCGCGGATGGCGAGCGCGAACTCGTCGCAGGAGTGCATGTGACCGCGGATCCGGTAGCGGTGCCGAGGGCTGACGCGGGCGTGCCGATAGACGTTGTCGGCATTCGGACCGCCCCAGGGCGTCACGAGGTCGTTCTGGCGCTGGAAGGCGGGACTCGCCGGGTCTCCGTACCCGATCGACCATTCGAGCCAGCAGAGCAGCTGTTGGGCGAGATGTCGGAAGGCCTCGTCACGGCCACGAGGATCGCTCGGGAAGTCCTCGCCGAGGAGTCGCTCGCCGAGTCGCTCGAGCCCGTCGAGGAGCTGCTGCCATGCTTGCAGCTCGGTCAATCCGGCGGCGGGCGCGCTCATCGCACGTCCTCGTCGACGACCGCGAATGCCGCCTGGTAGCGAGCAAACCGCTTGCGCGTCGTCTCGCGATCGATGGCGAGGTCGTCGAACGAGTACTCGTGCTCGCCCCGGGCGCCCCGGGGGTTTGCGTCGAGATGGGTCCGCATCGCCTGCTCGAGCGCCGGCGTCACCGGGCGGTCGAGCCATTCCGACACTGAGGCGATCATTCCCATCGGGTCGTCGAGGAACGCGCGGTGGTGCACGTGGTGCACGCGCGTCGGATCGAGGGCGCCCGACTCGGTCAGGTCGACGAGCCGTTCGAGCGACCGACCGTAGAGCTCGACGTGGTAGTCGCCGATGTCGGCGAAGTCGACCGCGTCGCTGTGGGCGGAGCGCATGGTCGCAATGAGGCTCGTGACCGAGGCCAGGACCGCCAGCGGATCTCGATGGGTGAACACGATGCGCGCGTCCGGGTACACGGCGAGCAGGGTCGGCAACCAGTGCATGTGCACCGGCGACTTCAGAACCCACCGGCGGCCAACGAAGCTCCGTTGGAGGATCTGGAGTACCAACCGGTGCCATTCATACGCGGGCCGGATGTCGCACTGTGCGAGCCAGCGCACGTAGCTCGGTACGCGGTAGCGGGCGGTGAACTCCTCGGAGCGGAACTCGAATGACATGGACGACACGCACTCCTTGTGCATGCGTCCGCCGTACAGGTGGATCGCGTCGAGTCCCTCGGCCACGAGCGCCGGCCGGCGTAGCTCCTGATCGGCCAGCACCACCCGCGCCTCGTCGGGGTAGGCCGCGGGGTCCGGCGGCGGGACCGGGCGCAGCAGCTCCCAACCCTCGGGCACGCGCGCAGCTGGGTCGAGTGCGAGCAATGCGTGCAAGGCAGTGGTGCCGGTACGGGGCGCGCCGGCGATGAACACCGGCTCCTCGATCCTCTCGTCGACCACACCGGGGTCGCGCCCGAGATACGCGACCGTCTGGGCGCGCACCACCAGCAGGCGCAACAGGAACCGGCGGGTGATCCACCGGCCGAGCAGGGTCAGCTCGGCCTCGTGCTCGAGTGCCGGCAGGAGCACGTCGAGCGGCTCGAGGAAGCCATCGTCGCCGAACCCGTCGATGCCCCGGCCTTCGATGCCGAGGGTGGCTCGCGCCTCGGCGAGGAGCGCATCGCGGTCGAGGGGCTGCCGAGCCTCGTCGGCGATCGGGAGCACCTGACCCGCGTTCACGGCGCGCACCCACTCGGGCCGCGATGGCGCCTGCCAGCTCACCGAGAAGGGCCGAGTTTCACGGCCGCATCAGCGCGCCGCCGTCTGCCATGAAGGTCTGTCCGGTCACGTACTGGCAGCCGTCCGAGAGCAGGAACGCCACGACGGGGCCAATGTCGAGCTCGGCGTCGCCGTCGCGCGGGATGGGCTGGTTCTCGAACGTGGCCTTGTACGAGGCGAGGCGCGCCGGGTCGTCGTCGGGCGGTGCCCGGTGGGCGATGGAAACCGGGCACACGCAGTTGACCACGATGCCGTACTGGCCCCATTCGCGCGCGGCCGAGCGCGTCAACGACCGGATTGCCTCGTTGGATGCGGCGTAGGGCCCGTACCCGACAGGCCCGAGCATCCCTGCGCTCGACCCCATCGTCACGATGCGGCCCCACCCCTGGTCGCGCATGTGCGGGAAGACTGCCTGCATCCCCCAGAGCGTGCCCTTGGGACCGGTGTCGAACAGCGTGTCCATGTCCGACGGCGTCACGTCGGCGAGCGGCGTCACCGGGCGGAAGGTCTGCGCGTTGGCGACGAGGCCGTCGACCCGGCCGAACTTGGCGATGATCTCCGCGACCAACGCGAACGTGGCCTCGCGATCGGCGACGTTGAGCTGCACTGCGACGTGCTCGGTACCGAGCGCATCGAGCTCGGATGACAGAGCTTCGAGCGGTGCCGGACGGCGCGCGAGCACGACGAGGCGTGCGCCGCCGCGCGCCAGGTGCAGCGCGACCCCGCGCCCGACCCCCTTCGACGCCCCGGTGACGACGACGACGCGATCGCGGACGTCGGCTTCGTCTTCATGCATCCCGCCGCTCCTGGACGTAGATGGCGCTCGCCTCGGCTGTCACGGTGCCGTCGACGACGACCTCGCCGGTGGCGAAGCTCTTTCGTCCTTCGCGGCCCTTGTACCGACCGAACAGCACGACGGGTACGTGGAGGGGAGTGGCGCCCTTCAGTGACAGGGCGAAGGAGACCGTCATGCCGGTCGCACCGGCGGCGGTGACCGCACCGCCCAGGAGCTCGTCGAGTACGACCGCGATCACGCCGCCATGGACGCGGCCGGGTGACCCGGCATGCGCGGCGGTGAACGTGCACCGGGCCCGGACCTCGACCGGGACCGGCTGACTGCCGGGTGGCGGCTCGGCCGGCCGCTGGATCCACTCGACCGGCGGCGCCTGCGGGTTCAGCCGCCCCGATCCGGCCTGGATCATGCTCTCCACCCGGCCGTCGGGATGGCGGACGATGAACAGCGGCTGCTCGCGTTGCCGCGCCCGCAACGCATCAGTGATCGCTGCGACCTGGTCGGCCGCCGCGGCGCGCTCCGCCGGGCCGACGTCGGTCATCACGACCGCCGCGACGAGCTCGCGCACGCGGGCCACGAGCGCGAATGCCTCTTCGGGGATCGATTCCGCGACCGGCACGCGGTCGCCGAGCTGCTCGGCAAGGCGCGCGGCCGAGGCGGGACCGGGCTCTCGAGCGGCCATCGCTCAGAGACGCTATCCAGATGTGGCGGCCGAGCTCGTCAGCCGGGATCGGCGCACTGCGGCCCGGTCTCGCCGTTGCCGTCCAGGCAGTAGAGCCGGTAGGAGTGTCGGATCACCGGCTGGGCGACGTTGCGTACGTGGATGCCGCCGGGGGTCACGCCGCTCTCGGTCCCGGCGTGAGCATGACCGTGGACGACGAGGTCGGCGCCGACCGCATCGACGGCCTCGCCGAGAAGGTAGCTGCCGAGGAACGGGAAGATCTCGAGGCGTTCGCCGCTCAGCGTGTCCTTGATCGGCGCGTAGTGCATGAGCGCAACCCGAACGTCGGTGCGAAGTGAGTCGAGCGCGTCCCGCAGCGAGTCGGCCACGCACTTCGTGTGTTGGATGAAGGACTTCATCTCGGCCTCGCCGAAGTCGGATCCGCACGCGCCGGCGAAGCCGCCGCCGAAGCCCTTGACTCCTGCCACACCGACCGTCGTGCCGTCCGCCTGGACAGTGCGGGTTCCGCCCTCGAGCACGGTGATGCCGGCGTCGGCGAGCACCCGGTGCACGGCGCCGACCTCGTTGCTGTGGAAGTCGTGGTTGCCCAGGACCGCGACGGTCGGAACGGATACACCGGCGAGCTCCCGGGCCAGCACCGCGGCCTCGTGCTCGGTGCCGACGCGCGTGAGGTCACCGGCGAGCAGGAACAGATCGGCATGAGCATCCAGCGCGTCGAGGTGCGGACGCAGCGTGCCCGCGGAGTCCGCTCCGAAGTGCGTGTCGCCGACGGCCGCGATCCGGATCACTCGATCCGCTCCGGGGCCGGGTCCTCGGACATGTCGGTGACGGAGATCGAGTTGTGGAGGTCGAACTCGGGAAGCAGCTCGCCGACGACGGTGGCGATCGCGTCGCGCCGCGCCGGCGTCGAGACCGAACCGCTCAGGAAGACGCCCGTCCCCGCGATCTTCACGCGGATGTCGAGCTCTCCGCCGCGGGGGTCGTTCGCGAGCGCATCCTTGACCCGGGCGACGAGGTACTGCGGCGGCTCGTCGGGCTCGGAGAGATGCGTCACCGATGCGCCTCCAGGCGCGGCTCGATCAGGGCTTGCACCGCAGAATCCGGAACGTCGAGGTCGAGGCTCTGTGCGTACAGGAGCAGGCTGGCGACGCGCCGGCGACTCACGCGGCTACGAGCAACGACGTAGTCCCAATCGAGATCCCGACGCGCGATCACGCCGAGCGCGTCGTGCCAGTGGCGTGGATTGCGCTCGTTGTGCGCGAGCGCCTTGATGACGACGAGATCCTCGGGCGAGATCACCGGCACATCCACGCCGTGGAACTCGTGTCGTGTCACCCGTTGGATCACCTCGTCGTCGAAGTACTGGTCACCGACTGTCTTGAAGAGGACGTCGACGAGGACGCCGCGAGCGATGGCCTTGAACAGCCAGTGAGGATCGAGCTCATCGGTGGCGAAGCCGCTGCGCGCGAGCGCTTCGAGCGCGGGGCGGGCGTCGTGCGGCCGCACGAAGACGTCGATGTCGTAGGTCCATCGGGGGCGGCCGTGGACCGCCGAGGCAATCCCTCCGAGTAGCGCCCACGGCAGGTCGGTGTCGTCGAGGGTTCGCCGCACCGACTCGAGCACGGCAACGTAGACGTCGTCCGA
>JAPSGP010000473.1 GCA_031177445.1 Acidimicrobiia bacterium | reverse complement strand
GAACGTGCGCCGCGAGGCCGAGTCGGAGCCCGCCGGCATCAGCACGCCGGTGCCGACGCCGGCGCGCGCTCCGGAGCTCCCCGAACCCCGTCCCGCGCCGCGTCCGGCGTCCCGCCCGTCGGCGAGTGGGACTCCGGGCGTGACGCCGCGCCCGCGCCAGCAGCGCCGGAAGAAGCGGCGGTAGAAGCGGCGGCAGAGGCACCGGCCGGTACCCTCTAGGCATGAGCACCACCGAGAGTCGGCTCGAGACTCGCTCGGATCGGCGCTCGGTACTGCCCTGGCGGCGCCATCAGATCGACGTCGCCGTCGCCCCGCTCGTCTCGGCGTTCCGCGACCGGCATCGCAAGGCCGACACCGCGCTGATCGAGCGGGCGTTCGTGGCCGCCCGGGCGGCTCACTCCGAACAGGTGCGGCGTTCGGGCGATCCCTACATCGCCCACCCCCTCGGCGTCGCCATGATCCTCGCCGATCTCGGGCTCGACGACGTCACGATCGCCGCCGCCCTCCTGCACGACGCGGTCGAGGACACCGCCCTCACCAGCGGCGACCTGGAGCGGGACTTTGGTCCCGATGTCGCCGCGATCGTCGACGGGGTCACCAAGCTGGACCGGCTCCAGTTCGACTCCAGGGAGGCCCAGCAGTCGGCCACGTTGCGCAAGATGCTCGTGGCGATGGCCAAGGACATCCGGGTACTGCTGATCAAGCTGGCCGACCGGCTGCACAACATGCGGACCATCGCGTCGCTCCCGGAGTCAAAGCAGCTTCGCATCGCGCAGGAGACGCTCGACATCTACGCGCCGCTCGCGCACCGGCTCGGGATCGCCGACGTCAAATGGCAGCTCGAGGACCTCGCGTTCGCGGTCTTGCACCCGAAGCGCTACGCCGAGATCGAACAGATGGTGATGACGCGGGCGCCCGAGCGCGGCGGGTACCTCGACACCGTGCTCACCGAGCTGCGCAACCGCCTCGCCGAGCTCCACATCGAGGCCGAGGTGCGCGGCCGCCCGAAGCACTACTGGTCGATCTACGAGAAGATGGTCGTGCGCGGCAAGGAGTTCGACGACGTCCAGGACCTCGTCGGCGTGCGAGTGGTGGTCGAGTCGGTGAAGGACTGCTATGCCGCGCTGGGCTCGATCCACGCGATGTGGAAGCCGGTGCAGGGCCGGTTCAAGGACTACATCGCGATGCCGAAGTTCAACCTGTACCAGTCGCTGCACACGACCGTCGTCGGCCCCGAGGGCAAGCTCGTCGAGGTCCAGATCCGGACCGAGGAGATGCACCGGCGGGCGGAATACGGCATCGCCGCGCACTGGGGTTACAAGGAGAAGCACTCGCCTGCCGAGGACCTCGCCTGGCTACAGCGCATGGTCGATTGGCAGCAGGAGACCTCCGACCCGACCGAGTTCATGGAGACGCTGAAGATCGACCTCGAACAGGACGAGGTCTTCGTCTTCACGCCCAAGGGCAAGGTCATCACGCTCCACACCGGGGCCACGCCGGTCGACTTCGCCTACGCCATTCACACCGAGGTCGGTCACCGCTGTATCGGCGCGCGCGTCAACAGCCGTCTCGTCCCCCTCGATTCGTCGCTCGCGTCCGGCGACACCGTCGAGATCTTCACCAGCAAGGTGGAGGGCGCGGGCCCGAGCCGCGACTGGCTGCAGTTCGTCAAGACGCCTCGGGCGCGGAGCAAGATCCGGCAGTGGTTCTCGCGTGAGCGCCGCGAGGACGCCATCGAGACGGGGCGCGAAGAGCTCGTCAAGACACTGCGCAAGGAAGGGCTCCCGACGCAGAAGCTGTCGAGCTCCGATGCGCTGGGCAAGGTCGCCGAGGCGATGAGCTACGCCGAGCTCGACATGCTCTTCGCCGCCATCGGTGAGGGCCACGTGTCGCCGCGGACGGTGGCGCAGCGGCTCCATCGGGAGCTGCGGGGTGGGGAAGAGCAGCTGCCGGTCACCGCCCAGCGTCCGCCTCGTGCCCTCCAGCGCGCTGCCGGTGTGCACGTCGAGGGGCTCGACGACGTCATGGTGCGGTTGTCCCGCTGCTGCACGCCGGTCCCGGGCGACGAGATCATGGGCTTCGTCACCCGGGGACGGGGCGTGTCGGTGCACCGGGCCGACTGTGCCAACGCCGCCGGGCTGGCCGCGCAGGCACATCGCCTGATCGAGGTCGAGTGGGGGAACGACCAGGCCGCCACCTACGTCGTGTCGGTCGAGGTCGAGGCGCTCGACCGGTCGCGACTGCTACGCGACGTCGCCCAGGTGCTCGCCGAGCACCACGTGAACATCCTCACCTGCACGACCCAGACCTCGAACGACCGCGTCGCCAAGCTCCGTTTCGACTTCGAGCTCGCCGACCCGGGCCATCTGGAGTCGCTCGTCGCGGCGGTGAAGCGCGTCGACTCCGTCTTCGACGCGTACCGCATCCTCCCCGGCAAGGCGACCGCACAGACGTAGCCAATCCCCGCAGCGCGTCTGGAGTCGATCGGTAGCATGCCGCGCGTGCCTGGCGATCGGTCCGAGGTGTTTCGCGCCCCGGTGGGCATGCACGACGTGCTCCCCCCG
>JAPSGP010000472.1 GCA_031177445.1 Acidimicrobiia bacterium | reverse complement strand
CCTCGCGAAGGTCGAGCGTGACGTGCGGGAGGCCGAGCTCGTGACATGTCGCGCGCGCGGCGGCCACCGCCGCCGGCGAGCAGCAGGCACGCTCCGCCGACGGCCCAGCCGGGTCTTGCCACAGCCGCAGCGTGACCCCGATCGCCTTCGGCCCCGCGTGGAGCAGCGCGACGGCGCTGTCCACACCGCCGCTCATCGCGACCGCGACCCGGCCCGGCTCCAGGTCGGCGGCGAACACCTGGCCGAGCGCCGCGGCGAGCGCCTCGACGGCGAGTGGCGTGCCGCCTACCGTGGCCGCCTCGAGCAGGCTGACGCCGGCGAGCGGCCTGTCGAGGCCCTCGGCGTCGGCGGCGAGGATCGTGTCCCCGTCGACCTCGAGACGCACGACCGCCCACTCGCCGTCGCGCGTGGCGTCTCCGATGACGTCGGTCGGCATGTGGTCAGGCTAGAGGACGGGGCGTCGCCCGAGGGGCCAGGGTGGCGGCTGGCGGATCGCTCCGCGTCTGGACGTGCTCCACCCTGCCGATGACTCCGGCCACTGCGAACCTGGCTCTGCCAGGTGGGTGCCGTGCGGGGCGTCGGCAACGCCTATCCCCGACGCCGGCTCCCTTCGCGTGTGTGTTGGTTCACGTTGGGACCGGAGCCACGCACAGGGTCGAGCACCAGCATCCTATCCGCTCGCGTCGGTCGCGAACCGCCACTCGAGCTCGACCGTGTCCGACTCGTCGATTCCGAGCAGCTCGGCGAGCGCCTGCGTCACCTCGAGCTGGTGACCGGCATCGACGAGAGCGCTGTCGATGACCTCCGTGAGCACCTGCGCGCCGTCGCGGCGGAGGACGAGGCGAGCGCCACAGGGCAGGACGGGATGCGTGACGCCGAGCGACTCGGGAGCGAGGAGCTGGCCGCACGAGGTACGAAGGGCATCGCCCGCCGGCCCGCGCGAGCCGGCGAAAGCGGTGTTCCAACCGGCGGGGGCGGGCGCGCTGGTGAGCGCGTTCGCCGGCGTGCGCTCGTCCTCGCGTCGCTCGAGGACGGCGAGCGCCGACGTCGCCCCGAACAGGGCGACCGCGGCCAGGACGACGAGACGCTGGGCGAGGGACGGCACCTCGTCAAGTGTCGCAGTCGCCGCGGCGAGCGAGCACAACCACCCCCAGGGGATCCCCCGGATCCCTGCTGTCACGCTAGCCGGAATCGCGTCACGAGTGGGCCACCCGTATGTGTCGAAGGACGGACGGAACAGCACACCGAGACGACCACGGCGCACTGAGCACGCGGGGCTCGTTCGACCCACGATCCATCGCCCCCGAGGCGGACTGCGCTACTGCGACGGGTCGGCGACCACCCGGATGCCGAGCTCCTCGAGCTGCTCCTCCACGACCTCCGACGGCGCGCCGCTCATCGGGTCGATGCCTGCCTGATTCTTCGGGAAGGCGAGCGTGTCGCGGATGAACGGCTCGTCGAGGAGCGCCATCGTCAGGCGATCGATGCCGGAGGCGATTCCCCCGTGCGGCGGCGCGCCCATGGCGAGCGCGTCGAGCAGGAAACCGAATTTGCTCCGCTGTTCCTCGGGCGAGATCCCGAGAAAGTCGAACATGCGGGCCTGGAGCTCGGGCTCGTGGATCCGGATCGAGCCGCCGGCCAGCTCGATGCCGTTGCCGACCAGGTCGTAGGCGACGGCGCTCGCAGCGCCCGGGTCGTTGTCGAGCAGGGGCAGGCTGTCGTCGGTCGGACGGGTGAACGGGTGGTGCTGGGCGCTCCAGCGCTGCTCCTCGTCGTCCCAGCCGAGCAGCGGCATCGGCGTAACCCACAGGAACCTCCATGCGTCAGGGTCGACGAGACCGAGCTCGCGACCCAGATGGAGTCGCAGCAGCCCGAGCACCTTCGCCACGAGCGTCGGCGTATCTGCGACGAACAGCGCGGTCGTCCCGGGCTCACGGAACGTGTCGAGCTCCCCCTCCGAGAGGAATCTCGCAATCGGTGAAGCGACCTCGCCGTCCCGGCGGAAGACGACGTACGCGAGGCCGAGTGCCCCCCAAGACATGGCCATTTCCTCGAGCTTCTGGATCTCCGAACGTGAGAGCTCGCGCGGGACGCTGAGGTACCGAACCGCATCCGCCTTCGCGAAGACGCCGAACTCCGAGCCCCGCGTCACCGCCGTCGCTTCCTGGATCTCGAGGCCGAACCGAAGATCGGGCTTGTCCGACCCGAAGCGGAGCTCGGTCTCCTGCCACGACATGCGTGGAAACGGCGTCTCGAGGTGCACGCCGATCGTCTCCAGCCAGATCCGCCGCACGATCCGCTCCATCAGCCCGAGGATGAACTCCATGTCCGGGAACGCCATCTCGACGTCGAGTTGCGTCAGCTCCTGCAACCGGTCTGCGCGGAGATCCTCGTCCCGGAAGCACCGGGCGATCTGGTAGTAGCGCTCGAACCCGGCGATCACGAGCAGCTGCTTGTAGATCTGCGGTGACTGGGGCAGGGCGAAGAACCGACCCCTCTGGAGACGGGTGGGGACGAGGAAGTCGCGCGCGCCTTCGGGAGTCGGCTTGGCCATGATCGGCGTCTCG
>JAPSGP010000181.1 GCA_031177445.1 Acidimicrobiia bacterium | reverse complement strand
ACGTAGAACACGTCGCAACCCAGGCGTTCGAAGCCGGTCGCGTACTGACCGATGAGCCACGCGACGCCGGCGACCGGGATCTTCGTGAGCATCCCGAGCAGGACGATCTTCGGTCGCGTCGTCATCGCAGCCTCACCCGAGCCCCGATCGGTCACGCCCGTCGAGATACCGCAGCCAGAGCTCGCGATAGAGACCGTCCTGGTCGATGAGCTCGTCGTGGGTCCCGTCCTGGACTCGCTCGCCACCGAGGAGAACCACGATGCGATCGGGCCCTCGGATGGCCGACAGGCGCGCGCGCGGGTCGAACTCGGTCGGCACGGCCGCGGTCTCCCCGTCTTGAGCCTCTGCGCCGAGCGCGTCGAGCCACATCCGTTGATACAGCCCGTTCTGTTCGATCAGCTCGTCGTGCGTGCCGTGTTGCACAAGCTCGCCGTCGTTCACGACCAGGACGTGGTCAATGCTGCGGATGTGCGCGAGCTGCTGCTCCGCGGTCCCGGTGGGCTCGGATCCGTTGGTTCCGTCGTTCTCGCCACGGTCACCGTTGCCCAGCGCCTCGTGTTCGTTCAGTCGCCAGTGGATGATCGGGATGACGATGTCGTCCTGGCTGCTGGTCATCACCGCGACCCGTTCCGATCTGGAGCGCGCCCGCTGGCGTTCGCGGACCTGCGCATGCCAGAGCTGGCGGTAGAGGCCGTCCTGCTCGATGAGCTCGTCGTGGGTGCCGCTCTGAACGATCTGGCCGTCGTTCACCACGACGATCTGATCGACGCTCCGGACGGTCGAGAGCCGGTGGGCGATCATGATCGTGGTTCGACCCTCCATCAGCCGATCGAGGGCATCGAGGATGACGCCCTCGGTGCGAGAGTCGATCGACGACGTCGGCTCGTCGAGGATGAGAATGGGGGCATCTCGGAGGAATGCACGCGCCACCGCGATGCGCTGCCGTTCGCCACCGGAGATCTTCGTCCCGCGTTCCCCGAGCCGCGTGTCGTACCCGTCCGGAAGATTGGTGATGAATTCGTGGGCGTTGGCGGCGCGAGCGGCCTCGATCACGTCCTCGAGCGACGCGCCCGGCCGGCCGTACCTGATGTTCTGTTGGATCGTTCCCGAGAAGAGGAGTGGTTCCTGGAGCACGATGCTGAACTGCGCTCGCACCGACTCCAGCTTGATGTCCCGGATGTCGGCGCCGTCCAGGAGCAACCGGCCCCGATCCGGGTCGTAGAGCCGAGTGATCATGCTCACCAGCGTCGACTTCCCTGCGCCGGTGGGCCCGACGAGCGCGATCGCATGTCCGGCGGGGATGGAGACCGAGATGTCTCGGAGCGTGTCGGGACGCGTCTTGTAGCTGAACCAGACGCCGTCGAGCTCGAGCTCGCCGCGGGCGCGGCCGATGGCCTTGGCTCCCGGGCGGTCGGTCACCTCGATGGGAGTGTCCATCAGCTCCAACGAGTGCTCGAGCGAGATGAACTGTTGCTGAAAGGTCGCCATCAGATTGGTCATCGACTCGAGGGGCGTGTAAACCGCGGCGATGTACGACATGATCACGAGCAGCTCGCCGGCGGACATCTGACCTGCGAGCACCTGCTGCGCGCCCACGCCGAGCACTCCGGCGGTTCCCGCGGCGGTGAGGAAGCTGACGGCCAGCTTGAAGAGCGTCTGACGCACGGTGAGGTGCACCCGCGCATCGACCGCAGCTTCTCCCTGCTTCCGGAACCGATGGAACTCGTGCTTCTCGCGCCCGAACGCGACGACCACCCGCATCATGCTCATTGCTTCGTGGACGATCGTCAGGTTCCTCGCCTCCATGCCGCGCACACGGAAGAGCTGGGGCTCGATCCGGTTCGCGTAGTACGTCGTCGAGTAGTAGATGAGTGGAACCACCGCGAGTCCGAGCAGCGCGAGATCGCGATCGATCCGGTACGTCACGTACGCCATGCCCAGGATCGTGAGCACGCTCTGCACGAGCTCGGGGAGTGCGACGACGATCTTCCCCAACGCGCTTGCTTGGTTGTTGAGCCGGTACATGAGCAGCCCGGTACTCGAGTCGTCGTGGTAGGTGAGCGACAACCGTTGTGCATGCTCGAACATGTCACTGCGAAAATCGAGGACCATCCGCTGGTCGACTGTCGTGGTGAGGTACTCGTTGACGACGGTGAGCCCACCTGACGCCAGGGTGATCAACAAGCTGCCGCCGACCGCGAACAGGATCAGCGCTCCGGAGCCGTCGCCGACGATCCCGCTCACCCAGCTGGGGACGGGCTTGTCACCGAGCACGCTGTCGATCACGAACGCGAGCGGCCATGGCTCGGCGAGCGCGAGCCCGGCTAGGAACGCGGTCAGCACCACCGAGGTGACGGCCTGCTTGCGGAAGGGCCTCAGGTACGGAAGGCAGCGGGGCAGCAGGCGCCACCCGCGAGCGAGCGCGCTCCCACCGCCCCGGTGGACGCGCCCGTCCCCGTTTGCGCCTGCGCCGTCGGCGGGCGGATCGCTCGCTGCCGGAGCACCTCGCCCGGGCAGCCTGGGTCGAAGACGAGGGCTCATCGAGCTCCCGGCATGGCGGCACGGGGGATCGTGTGCACGAGGAGCAGATGTGACCGGATGATGCCGCGAGCCGACTCGCCGGCGACGGCCACGACTGCCAGTGCTCCGGCCAGCGGGCTGAACGCGGCGAGCACAGCCGCAGCCGCGAGGGCGGTGGCGGCGCGCAGCCAGCGGAAGCGGCGTCGGATGCGGAGCTGGACGAAGCCGATCGGATGGCTGCTCGTCTGGAGGTCCCCGATCACGAACGTCGAGGTGAGCAGGCGCGCGTCGTAGTCCTCCCAGCCGGTCGCGCAGATGATGCGGACGCCGGCGCGGCGAAGTTCGGTGATCACGACCGCGGCAAGATCGGCACGCGGCCGGTCTTCGGCGAGCAGGAGGACACCGTTCGCCAGTCGTTGGACCGGCGCGGGGATGGTCTGCCGCGCTGGTAGGTCCTTTCGCGCCGGCCGTCGATGCCGACTTCGGCCCCACGCGCGTACCAATGGCTGCAACAGATGGTGGAGCGCGACGCCCAATCGGAAGCGCAGCCGTCGCCGGCGCAGCGTCCGCAGTGGTGTCGCGCGCGCGCTGTCGATGACGAGGAGCGTGCCGAGGAAGCCCAGCGCCAGGAGCGTGGGGATCGCAAAGAGCATCGAGAAGGTCGCGAGCGGGAGCACGAGGAGCGCGGCCACGGCGATCGGCACGCCGAGCTGATGCACGACGTCGAGCATGTGGCCGCTGCCCTGGTACACGGACTGATATGCCGCCGATCCGTAGAGGCCGTGGTAGACGGGCTTGCCGCGTACCGCGGGCGTCAACGACGTGTAGATCCGACCCCGCCACCGCGCCGTCCCGGCCGGAGTGAAGCTCGCCGGATGGCGAGCTTCGACGAGCGCTTCACTGCGGCCATACCCGCGTTGTTGGCGCAGGTAGGCCCGGAGTCCCGGCCGCCGGTGGTGCCAGACCAGCGCGGCCGGATGGAACCCGATCTCCCAGTTCCGGTCGAGCGTCTTCCAGCAGACATCGACGTCGTCGCCGGCCGCGGTGTATACGGGATCGAAGCCGCCGACCTCGTCGAGCACGGGCCTCCAGAACGCCATGTTGCAGCCCGGAACGTGTTCCGCGCGATCGTCGGAGGTGAGCACGTGGACGGGTCCGCCGGGCGCACGGGCCACCATGTGCGCTCCGATCGGATCGTCCTCGGGCGGCAGGTTGGGACCACCGACTCCACCGACCGACGGGCTGTCGAGCCCGAGCGCGAGGTAATACGGCCACTCGGGGCTGGGATAGGCGTCGCTGTCGAGGTACGCGATGAGCTCGCCCTCGGCATGGCGCAGTCCTTCGTTCCGGGCGACGGACAGTCCGCCGTGGGGAATCGAGATCAGGTGCGCCCGAGGATGGCGGCGTGCGACGTCGGCGGTCGTGTCGGTGGAACCGTCGTCGACGACGATGACTTCCAGCCCGGGGTAGTCGAGCGCACACGTGTGCTCGAGGCACTCGTCGAGCGTGCCCTCGGCGTTGTACGCGCAGATGACGACGCTGATCGTGGGCCACTCGAAGTCGAGATCACGCACCGTGCGTTCGTTCCAGCGGGAGGCGACGCCGAGCGCCGGCCGGGGCGAGCCGTCGCGACGGTGCAAACCGAAGTGCCAGTCCTCGACGGGCATCCCGCCGACGTGCCAGTCGTCGGTCCAGGAGAACACACACGTGCCGGCCACGCCGCGCTCGATTGCGATCTCCATCTGCCAGTCGATGACCGCCGCCTGACGAGCCTCGCCTTCCGGACCGTTGCCGGCATCGAGACCCACCTCGCCGAGTACGAGCGGACGATCGCCGGCGAGATGCTGGAGCCGCGTGAGGTAGCGGCGGAAATCCGCCGGCTCCTCGAGGAACACGTTGAAGACGAGGAAGTCGAGCGTCTCCAACGGGAGATACTCCGCGGTCGGATAGTTGGCGTAGGTCACGAGCTGTTCCGGGTCCTCGTCGCGCACCACGTCGGCGAGCTCGCGAATGGTGTTCGCCACGACTTCGGTCCCCAGCCAACGGACCACGTCAGCTGGCACCTCGTTGCCGAGCGTCAGCGCCATGACCTGCTCGCGGCCGGCCAAGCGACGCGCTTCTCGGCGTACCTCGGCGCGTGCTTCGCGCGCGATCCGCCGCTGCTGTCGCCGCGAGCTCCCGACGAGGTAGCGCCAGTCGGGATAGAAGACGCCGGCAAGGAGTTGGAGCGAGCAGTCTGCCGCCAGGTCGATCAGGTCGTCCGGAGGCGACGTGTACGTCCGCACCGTCGTGAAGCCCGCGTCCCGCATCGCGACGAAGTCGAGCTTTGCTTGGGCGCGCTCCGGATACAGCGCTCCGTCGCCGCGCGAGCGGAACGTGCCGTACGTCACGCCGCGCACGTCGAAGCGTTGACCGCCGCGTTGAAAGAACTTTCCGTCGACGCGGACTCGATCGCTCAAATCGTGAGAGCTCCGCTCATCACGACGACGCCGTCCGTACGGTACGCGCGCCGAGTGACCGAATGGAAGTCCGCGCGCTCGAGAACTGGTGATGTCGATCACTGTTCACACACTGCGAGTCGCGCCCCTTCTCGCTTCAAAGCCCCGTGCGTTGCCTTACCTCGCGGAACTGCCGCTTCTCGCGGTTCCGACAAGCCACGCAAACGCGGCTTCCGACGGCAGAACGATGTCGCTCGCGCGGCTGGCCGCCAGCCGCGCCCCGTTGCTACTTCCCCTTGCTCTGCCCGTTGCCGTTGCCGGGACCCGCCGGCGGTGCCGGGGCGGACTCCTGCTTCTGCTGACCCGGCGGCACGCCTCCCGGCGGTCCGTTGCCGTTGTTGCCGTTGCCGAGACCCCCGGGCGATGGCGATGGCGATGGCGATGCGTTCCCCTGGCCCGGCCCGTTGCCACCGCCGTTGCCGTTGCCGTCGCCGTTGCCGTTACCGCCGCCGTTGCCGGGACCCGGCGACGCGGGAGGCTGCGACTGGCCTGGTTGCTGGCCTGGCGGGGCGCTGCCCCCACCGGCTGTGCCTTTGCCGGGCTTCGCCGGCGCGCCATCCTGTTGGCCGGGCGGCGGGGCGTCACTGGCGTCGTCTTGCGGATGTGATGCCCCACCGCCCGAACCCTGGTCGGCGCAGCGAGCAGCCCCGTGTCGGCACGCCGCGCCCTCCATCTCGTGCTTCGCACCGTTTCCTTCGCCGGACCCCTCGTCCCGCCCCGGCCCCGCGTCGCCACCGGACGGACTGCCCGACGAGTTGTTCTTCGCCGGGGATCCGGAGTGCGTTGCCGGCGTTCGGTTCGACCCGCCGTCACCGTTCCCACCGTCGCCGAATCGCGGCACCGACAGGCCGACGCGATCGAGCGTGTCCGCCACCGCGTCCTGTGCGACGTCCGGGAGCGCACCGGTGGCGGCGGCAGTGCCACCGCCGATGGCCGCGGCGATCGCGGCTGCGGCTGCGAGCAGCCGGGTGCGGCGACGGGGCCGCGCTCGATTGGGACCAGGTTCGGCAAATTGTCGCTCGCTGTTCACGACCGTGAACATTGCGACCGCCGCAGCTTCGCCGCGCAACTCCTCCGCCGAGGGTGGGGCGCTTGCGTCTGACAGGACGCGTGCTACCGCTTCATACGGGCGCGGCAGACGAGCGGGCTCGGCGGTCCCGTCGAGCAGCGCCGCGACTTCGAATTCGGCGAGCCTGGGCGCGCGGTGAGACCTGGGAAATCTGTCGCGCATTGCCAAGTAGAGCGATGAACGCTCGTCGCGCGTTACAGGTC
>JAPSGP010000180.1 GCA_031177445.1 Acidimicrobiia bacterium | reverse complement strand
GAGCGCCGTGCCCAGGAGCTCTTCCTCGCTGAGCCGATCGCCGTCCTCCTCGGCCGCTATGAGCGCGGAGAGCAGCTCCTCGCCCGGATCGGCCCGGCGGCGTGCGATGAGGGCCGTGAAGTACTCGATGAACGCGTCGCCCGCGATCTTGATCCGCTCTCGCTGTTCGGGCGAGATGAGCGGGTCGGGATCGATCGCGCCGGCGAGCTCGGTCGACCACGACTGGAACGTCGCCTGATCCTCGATCGGGACGCCGAGCAGCTCGCAGATGATGACGACCGGCAACGGGTACGCGAGGTCGGTCACGACGTCCATGCGGCCGTCGCCCCGAGCCGCGACCGCGTCGAGCCTCTCGTCCACGATGTGCTGGATCCGTATCCGCAGCTGCTCGACCATCCGCGGCGTGAATCCCTTGCTGACGAGGCCGCGGAGGCGGGTGTGGTCGGGCGGGTCGAGGAACAGCATGACGACCTCGTCCATGTCGAGCGTCGGCTGGATCGGGTTCGCCTCCTGCAACGCCCGGTGCAGCTCGGAATTGCGCTCGTCGTTGCTCAGCTTCGGGTCGCGGACGACCGCGGTCGCGTCGGCATGACGGCTGAGCAGGTAGACCCCGAAGGGTGTCCGGTGGACCGGTTCGGTTGCACGTAGTGCATCGAAGAACGAGTAAGGATCCTCACGAAACTCCGGCGTCATGACGACGCTGAAGAAGTCGACACCTTCGGCAGCGGGCTGTGTCATGGCTCCCCCCAGGTGGCTCACCGCGACGCTAGGTGCGATGGTCGCAGGCGTCGACGTGACGTCGGCCACAGGCAGGACCGCGCCCGGCCGACCCGTACGATGCGGCCCGCGGAGGCGGCGGCTTTGCCGACCGCGCGCAGGCCGGCGGCTTTGCCGACCGGCTGCGCAGGAGGCCGAGCTTGCGAGGCCGACCAAGAGAAGCGGAGCTTGCGACGGCGACAGGAGAACAATGAGTGGTCCCCGCGTCTACCGCCAGCACCGCTACGTACCGCCGCCTGGTGCGACCGAGATCTTGCTCGTTCGCCACGGCGAGTCCGAACCCGCGGACCCCGAGCGTCCGTTCGAGCTCGTCGACGGGCACGGCGATCCGCCGCTCGACGCGGTGGGTCGCGAACAGGCCGACCGGCTGGCCGACCGGCTCACGGGGGAACGGATCAGCGCGATCTATGTCACCAGCTTGCGCAGAACCGTGGAGACCGCGGCCCCTCTCGCACATCGGACCGGGCTCGAGCCGCGCGTCGAGCGAGACCTGCGCGAGGTCTACCTCGGCGAGTGGGAGGGTGGCCTGTTCCGGATCAAGGCCGCAGAACACCATCCCGCGTACCTGCAGGCAATGGAGGAACAGCGCTGGGATGCCATCCCGGGGGCCGAGCCGGCGAGCGAGTTCGCCGACCGCGTCTGGGCCGGCATCAACCGCGTCGTCGCCGCCCATCCCGACGAACGTGTCGTGGTGATCGCGCACGGCGGCGTGATCGGCCAGGTGCTCGCCGACGCCACCGGGGCCCGGCCGTTCGCCTTCATTGGCGCCGACAACGCGTCGATCAGTCACGTGGTCATCCACGACGGGCGCATCACGCTGCGCCGCTACAACGACACGACGCATCTCGAGCCGCACTTCAGCGTCGCGGCCCCGCCGCCGATCTAGCGGGTCGGATCCTGGCGCCCGTGCACATCGGTCGGCGTCTCGAGTGAGCTTGTCGGTTCGGCCGCGTGACGGATCTTCGGCGCGAGCCAGCGCGCCACGACGGCGGCGCCCTCGGGCGAGAAGTGAATGCCGTCGCTCCGCAGGTTGTCGACACCGGGCACCGAGCCGGCCGCCTGCCCCACAGGCGTGAGAAACGCATGCAGGTCCACGAGCGTGACCGACTCGGGGTAGGCACGGGACACCGTTTTGACGAGGTTGTTCCAGTGGTCGACCCGAGCGGTCTCGAACGCGGTGCCGAATCGGTCAGGGCGGGAGGCGAGGTCCGGCGGCTGGTAGTACGGCGACGTGAGCAAGAGAAGTCGGGCGCCGGTCTGCGTCAGTCTTGTGACGGAGCTCTCGAGCGCAGCGACGATGTGCTGGTCGAGCGCCGGGGTCGCCCACCGTTGCACATCGCCGTCGACGCGACGATCGGAGAGATCCCACGCGCCCCACAGCGCGACGACGATCTCGGGGCGCTCGCTCACGACGTGCTCCACGACCCGATCGAGGTAGGTGTTGCAGTCCGGGTTCGGCGTGTACCACTGACCCGCGCTCAGCATGTCCCCTCGGAGCAGTCCGCACCCGAGAGCAGCCCCGTTCTGGACGGCCAGGCGAGGCGAGCGCACCGCCTCGAATCCCTCGCCGAGCGTCAGGGCCACCGAGTCGCCGACGAGCAGCGCTCGCACTGTGCTCGGTTGAGCCCGCGTCACGGGTCGCGCCAGGCCGGGAGCCGATCCGGCGCGGGCCGAGGCCGCTTCGCCCAAGGGGTCGGCGGCGACGCCGGCGGTCACGAGCACGAAGGCCAGCGCCACCGCGCCTCCCGCTGCGGGGGTCAGGACTCGTATCGGCCACCGCCGGAGCGCTCCTCGGCGGATGGGAGTCTCGACCAGGTGGTACGAGGCCGTGGCGACACCGAACGCCAGGCCGAGCCGGAGGACGAGGAGGGGCCAGCCGTCCAACCCCGTGCGGTCGGGGCTCAGAAAGACGTAGACGGGCCAGTGCCACAGGTACAGGCCGTAGGAGATGAGTCCGACCCACCGCATCGGTCGCGTGGACAGTGCCGCGCCGAGCGGCCCCGGAGCCGTGCTGCTGACGTCGGCGATGACCACGGCCACGAGCACCGCCGACCCCGCGAGTCCGCCTCGATACAGCCAGGTCGTCGAGTCGGAGACGTCGGCCCACATCCAGATCAGGACGGCGGCCGCTGGTATGGACGCAGCGTGGAGAACGGGCGTCAGCCCCGTCGGGCTCTCGGCGCGGTCGGCGAGCAGCAGCGCGAGGACGGCGCCTACGAGCAACGACTGCGCGCGCGTGTCGCTGCCGTAGTACACGCGCGAGACGTCCGCTCCGCTCTCGAACAGCAGGACCATGAGCGCGCCGGATGCGACCGCCAACGCCAGCGTGATCGGCACGAGCGCACGGCGAGCGCCGCGCGTGACGTGGAGTATGGCAACGAAGAGCAGTGGCCACACGAAGTAGAACTGCTCCTCGATGGCAAGCGACCAGACGTGCCGGAGGGGCGAGGGCGTCGCGAACTGGTCGAAGTACGACTGCCCGGACGCTACGAGTCGCCAGTTGGCGACGTAGCCGAGAGCGCCGAACGCGTCGCCCCGTAAGCGGCGCAGAAGATCGTCGGGCGCGACGGTCGCACCGTAGAGCGCGACTGCTGCGAGCACGAGGAAGAGCGCAGGAAGCAGTCGCCGCGCTCGCCGCGCCCAGAACGCACCGAGCGCGATGCGGCCGCGAGCGCGCCACTCGGCGTACAACAGGGTCGTGATCAGGAAACCGCTGAGCACGAAGAAGGCGTCGACACCGAGATAGCCGCCCCGCGCCCACGACACGCCGCCGTGGTAGAGCAGCACGGCACAGATCGCGGCGCCGCGAAGGCCATCGAGGGCCGGCATGTAGCGCGTGCGTGGTGACGTCACCCGGCACTCCCCAGGATATGCCCGGGGCGGCAGGCCGGAACGCGTCAGAAGTCGAAGTCGCCGGTCGCGGCGCGGCTGTTGCCGGTGTCGCGCACCGCGGTGCGCACGTTGCGGGCGATGAGCGCCTGGTGGACCTCGTCGGCGCCGTCGACGAGCCGCGCTGAGCGCGCGTGCTTGAGCATGCGCTCCAGCGGTGTGTCGGTGGAGTAGCCGAGGGCGCCGTGCACCTGAATCGCCCGGTCGACGACCTTCCAGAGCATGTTGGCGACATGGTGCTTGGCGAAGCTGACCTCCTGCCGGAACGGCAAGCCGTTCTCGATCTTGTAGGCCGCGTGCAGGACCATGAGCTTGGCCGCGTACAGCTCCATCGCGGAGTCGGCCATCATCCACTGGATGGCCTGCTTCTCGGCCAGTGGCGCGCCGTGGAGCTGCCGCTCCTCGGCCCGCGCCACGAGCATCTCGAGCGCGAGTTCGGTCTGGCCGATCCAGCGCATGCAGTGCGCGAGCCGGGCCGGGCCCAGCCGCGCCTGACCGAGCAGATGCCCGTTCCCGCGCCCGCCGAGGATGCTCTCGTCCGGCACCCGCAGGTCGGTGATTCGGATCTCGCAGTGGTTGCCGTGCCCGGCCATCGTGTCGATGTCGCGCGTGATCTCCAACCCGTCGGCAGGGAGATCGACGAGGAAGGCGGTGTTGCTGGCCTGAGGGGGGTCGGCGTCGGGATCGGTCTTGGCGATCAGGATGGCGAAGGCCGCCCCCTTGGCCCCGCTGATGAACCACTTGTGCCCGTTGATCACCCACTCGGCGCTGGTGTCGTCGCGCACCGCCGTCGTGCGGATGCCGGTCGGATCCGAACCCGGTACCTCGGGCTCGGTCATCGCAAAGCACGAGCGCACCCGCCCCTCGAGCAGCGGCCGTAGGTAGCGCTCCTTCTGCGCATCGGTCGCGTGATGGAGCAGCGTGTGCTGGTTGCCCTCGTCGGGTGCCTGGGCGTTCAGGACGAACGGCCCGAACGTGGTGCGGGCCGACTCGGCCGAGACGAAGGCCATCGCGGTGATGCCGAGCCCGAGCCCGCCCCACTCCTTCGGCATATGGGGCAGCCAGACGTTCCACTCGTGCGCCTTCTGCCGGAGCTCGATGATCAAGGCGACGATGTCGCGGCGATCGGGCTCGCCGGCGGGCGCGTTGGCGTACAGCTTCTCCTCTGCCGGGCGGACCACCTCGTCCATGAACTCGCGCACCCGGGCGCGGATCGCCTCGACGTCGGGGGGAAGCGTGAAGTCGATGCTCATCCCCGCAGTGTTCCGCCCCCTTGACCGGAGGGTCAAGACGACAGCCACGCGTTGATGGGAGCATGAGTCGTGGTCCAGGTGCCCGAGACCCGCTATGCCAAGTCCGGCGACGTCCATCTCGCGTTCCAGGTGTTCGGCGAGGGCGAGCACGACCTGGTGCACGTCGCCGGCTTCCTGTCGCACGTGGAGCTGCTGTGGGAAAGCCCGGTCTTCGCCCGCTACTTCGAGGGGTTGGGCTCGTTCTGCCGGGTGATCCTGTTCGACAAGCGGGGAATGGGGCTGTCGGATCCCGTTTCCGACGTCCCGACCCTCGAGCAACGCATGGACGACCTCGCGGCGGTGATGGATGCGGCCGGTTCCGAGCGCGCTGTCCTCCATGGCGTATCCGAAGGCGCTCCGCTCTGCTTACTGTTCGCGGCCACGCATCCCGAACGCGTCGAGGCACTGGTGCTCGTCGGGGCGATGGCGCGATCGACCGAGAGCGACGGCTACCCGTGGGCAGCCCCGGCGGACGCGCTGAACGAGGCGAGCGCCGCGTTCATCGCGCCGTGGTGGGGCAAGGGCGCAACGATCGACATCTTTGCTCCGAGCCTCGCCGATGATCCGCAGGCCCGGGAGTTCCAAGCGCGCCTCGAGCGCAGCGCGGCGAGCCCGGGGATGGTCGCGGCGTTGTTCCAGATGTTCCTCGAGATCGACGTGCGGGACGTCCTCTCGAGCGTGAACACGCCAACCCTGCTCCTGCACCGCCGCGGCGATCGTGCCGTCAACGTCCGCCACTCGCGCTGGCTCGTCGAACACCTGCCGAACGCCCGGCTGATCGAACTGCCAGGAGCCGATCACGTGGTCGTCGCCGGCGACACCGTCGAGGTGCTGTCCGAGATCGAGGAGTTCGTGACCGGTGCCCGCTCCGAGCGCGAGCCCGATCGGGTGCTGGCGACGGTTTTGTTCAGCGACGTCGTCGAGTCCACGGCCCACGCGGTCGAGGTCGGCGATCAGCGGTGGCGCGACCTGCTCGACGCGCACGACCGGATCGTCGGCGAGCAGCTCGACCGGCATCGGGGGCGGTTCGTGAAGTCGACCGGCGACGGGGTGCTCGCGACCTTCGACGGGCCGGCGCGGGCCATCCGGTGCGCCTGCCAGATCCGCGACGCGGTGCGCGACCTCGGACTCGAGATCCGAGCGGGGCTGCACACCGGCGAGATCGAGCTTCGCGACAACGACGTCGGCGGCATCGCGGTGCACATCGGCGCGCGGGTTTGTGCCGAAGCCGCGGCGTCCGAAGTGCTGGTGTCACGCACCATCGTCGACCTCGTGGTCGGGTCGGGGACCGAGTTCGCCGATCGTGGCGTGCACGCCCTTGAGGGTGTGCACGCC
>JAPSGP010000471.1 GCA_031177445.1 Acidimicrobiia bacterium | reverse complement strand
CTCGAGCGCGTTGAGGAGCGGCTTGAGCTGCTCGAGCACCGCAGGGTTGGCGGCGTCGTACGGGGTGCCCCCGAGGTCGCGGCTCGCCTCCTCGAACAGCGCCGCGTGCTCGAGATGGTGGGAACGGAACTGCTGCAGGAGGGCGTCGAGCTCGGGCGTGGTGACCAGCCCGGACTCGAGCACGGTGCCGTAGACCACCACGGCCACGTGCTCCAGCGAGGAGGCAGTACGCATGATCAGGAGATCTTGACGCACTGCCATCGGAGGGCGAGGGCGCCGGGTGGTATCGCCATCACTGTCGGAGCACGCCGCGAGGACGGCTGAGAGCGCGATCGCAGCACCCCCGGCTCGGAGGAGTCGGCGGCGGCCGACGGGCTGGTGCACAGCTGCGGCAAGCGGTTGGTCGTCCCCGGACCGCATCACTCGGCGAGCGGGTAGCGATCCGGGTCGTATGCCCGATCGTCGGTCTGGAAGACCGGGAACACGTCGTCGACCTCTCGTTCGAGCGCGACACCTAGGGCCACCGCGTGCTGACCTTCGACGGGGAGGACGGAGGCGGCGAGCTCTCGCGCGGGCGTCGCATCGAAGGTGGCAAGGGCGTACAGATGCGTGGCAGCGGCCGCGTTCTCGAGATCGAACAGCAGGTTCAGGACCTCGTTCTCGTCCTCCGCTTGCTCGAGCTCGGAGCGGAGCATGTCGCTGAGCGTGGGATTCACCCTCCCGGTCGCGACGTCGCCGGCCTCTGCCGCGAACGCTCGGGCGTGCTCCTGATGATGCGACTCGAAGAACGACGCAGTTTGCGCGACCTCGGGCGTCGTGAGGCGGCCGCTGAAGGCGACGATCCGGTACGCCTCCATCACCGCCAGCTCGATGCTCTCGGCGAACGCGGCGAGCTCGGAGTCTTCGGTCGCCTGTGCGAGCGCCGGCGCCGCAAGGCTCGCCAGCGGGAGGGTGGCGGGGCCGATCGTGATCGTGAGTGCACCGAGGCCCGCTCCCTGAAGGACGCGACGCCTCGACAGGTGCCGGGGACCGGCCGCCGGCGGCGCGCTCATGTCACGGTGACCGTGCCGGTCATCGAGGAGTGGATCGAGCAGTGGTACGCGTACGTTCCCGGTGTCTCGAAGGTGAAGGTGAACGTGGCGTCGCCGGTGAGCGGGCCGCTGTCGAAGGACCCGTCGTCGGCAGTGACGGTGTGCTCCGTCGCCGGGGCCGGGCCGGTGACCGGGGTCGTGCCGTCGGCCGCGATGGTGTCGACTGCGCTGGTGTCGGGGGCCGCGTCCTCGAGGAAGTCCCGGTTGCTCCACTGCACAAGGTTGCCGGCGGCGACGCTAATGGCGGGCGGGTTGAACGCGAGGTCCGCGATCTCGACTTCGCTGGTCTCGACCTCGTCGGGATCGGGCCCGGGGTTGGCCGTCGCGCCCGGTGAATCGTCGTCGTCGCTGCACGCGACTGCGCCCATGGTTGTGGCCAAGACCAGGAGAAGGGCGACGATGCGCCGGGGTCGGGGCGCGATCGCGATGTCGAGGCCGTCCACCACGTCAACGTAGCCTCGGCGGGGCCTCAGACCTGCCGGCGATCCGGTGCCGGGTCGTGGATACGTCACCGAGCTCGCCGGGTGCAGCGACCCTAAACCGGGAGGGTGACGGGCTCGTGACGCTCAGCTGAAGAGTTCGGGAACTGTGGGGACAGCTCCGGGGGCGGGACTCGAACCCGCAGCCATTCGGTTAACAGCCGACTGCTCCACCAATTGAGCTACCCCGGAATAGGCGTTCGACGATAGCAGTGCCCGGATCAGACCCATGATCCTTCGATGCGCCATATCGCTCCAGGATTTCTGTGGCTTCCTCTGACCGAGCAAAGGTGACGTACTCGCTCGGACGCGGTACAAAGCAGTCATGAAGTTCCGCGCCGGGCTCGTCTTCGGATTTGCCGTCGGCTACTACTTCGGCACCAAGGCGGGGCGGGAGCGCTACGAGCAGATCCGTCGCTTCCTCCAGAACGCGCGCGAAGGCCGCACGTTCGAGAAGGCCCAGGCGGCGGTGGAGCTGGGGCTCGAGCGCATTCGCCAGCAGCCGCTCAGCGGGACGTCAGCGTCGCCCAACGGCCCGACGCGCGTACCCGCCTAGGACGCTTCCGCCGCTGCCCCGTCGGCGCGCAGCTCGAGCGGGTCGGCGGCCTCCAGGACGTCCCGGGCGCGCTCGATCATGTCGGGTTCGGCCACGTGTACCGCGACCCACAGCGAGCCCGCTCCCTCGTCGGAGGCGAATGTGAGCGACCACGACTCCGAGAACCCGACGGTGCGCTCGAAGAGCACGTAGGTCCCGACGACTGAGCCGATCAGCGCACCCGCAAGCGCGCCGGCGAGGATCACCCCGGCCGACATCGAGAGCGCCAGCCAGAGGGCGAGCCCGATGACGGCACCGACGAGTGCGCCCATCGCGCCGCCCACCACGGTGCCGGCGACCACTCTCGGCGCGACGTAGCGTCCGGTGCGGCGATCCTCCATGGTCGGGCTCTTGGGGCGGCGGGCGGTGTGGGACCCGGCGCCCATGAGCTCGATGTCGTCGCCGTCGATTC
>JAPSGP010000179.1 GCA_031177445.1 Acidimicrobiia bacterium | reverse complement strand
ATCCTCGGGGAGGCCCGTCTTCTCGAGTGCCTCGCGCAACACCTTGGCGATCGCGGCGTTCGAGCGCAGGGCAGCTCCGGAGCCACGCAGCAGCGCCGCGTTGCCGGCCTTGAGGCACAAGCCGGCGGCGTCGCTGGTGACGTTGGGCCGGTTCTCGTAGATGATCGCGATCACGCCCAGCGGTATCCGCACGCGTTCGATTCGCAGGCCGTTGGGACGGACCCAGCCGTCGAGCACCTCGCCGACGGGATCGGGCAGGGCGGCGATCTGGCGCAGGCCCTGGCTCATCCCGGCGACGCGCTCCTCGCTCAGGCGAAGCCGGTCGAGCGGACCGGGCTCGGTTCCGGCGCGCTCGGCCGCGCCGACATCGTCGGCGTTGGCGGCCAGGATCTCGGGCGTCCGGTCGAGCAGCAGATCGGCGGCCGCGAGCAGCGCGGCGTCCTTCGCCGCGGTCGACGCCAATGCAAGGCGGCGCGAAGCGGCGCGCGCGCGTCGCCCGAGATCGACGACGCGGGGACGCTCCGACATGGGAAAAGTGTATTTCGTTGACCGCGGGGTCAACTTTTCGAATTGGGGCTTCGAATCGGGGCCTGCGAACCCGCGCTCCGCGAAACGAGTGCGCGGAACTGGGGGTGCAGCGAAGCCGAACTCCCGTGGTGGTCCGCGGCGCTGCCGGATGGCGCTGCCGTCGTCCCTCGCACGGTCGTTCGACCCCGCTGCCGTCCCCCGCTCCTCGCCGGCCGTTGAGGCCCTCTTGCAAGGGCCCTCCCCCCGTCGGCCGGCGACGAGGAGCTGATCGGCATCGATGCCGGAGTCGTAGTGTGACGGACACCACACGTTCGCGCAAGGGCACCCCGCAGTTTCCCCGTTCCGCGTCGCGTGCGCGGGACGGAAGAAAAGGAAAAGTCGGTAGGCGGCGCGCTACGGCAGCACAACGAGATCGTCGCGATGGATCACCTCGTGCGGCGATCCCTCGGCCAGCTCGGCGGTACGCCGCCCCATGATCGTGCGCAACGCGGCGGCCGAGTACCGCACCAGCCCTTTGGCGAACGGGCGACCGTTCTCACCGACCACTTCGACGGCTTGATCGGTGGCGAACGCGCCCTGCACGTCGCGCACGCCCGCGGGCAAGAGTGATCGACCGTGCTCCGTCAACGCCGACTGCGCCCCCGCGTCCACGACGACACGCCCGGCCGAGCCCTGTGCGAACGCGATCCAGAGCTTGCGACTGGAAAGTCGCTGCGCCCGCGGGTGGATCATCGTGCCCACCGGCTTGCCCTCGATCGCCGCGAGGAGCACGCCGGGGGAACCGGCAGCTGCGATCACGGCCCGGACCCCCGACCACGCCGCGATCTTTGCCGCCGCGAGCTTGCTCGCCATCCCACCACTGCCGCGTTGAGTGCCGGTGCCGCCGGCGACCGATTCGAGCGCGGCGTCGACCTCGGCGATCTCCTCGATGAGCGAGGCCTCGGCGTCCAGGCGCGGATCGGCGGTGAACAGGCCGTGCGTGTCGGTGAGCAGCACGAGCACGTCGGCGCCGATGAGGTGGGACACGAGCGCCGCGAGGCGGTCGTTGTCGCCGTAACGGATCTCGTCGTCGGCCACGGTGTCGTTCTCGTTCACGATCGGGATGACGTCGAGGTCGAGCAGGCGTCGCAGGGTCTCGCGCGCATGGAGGTACTGCGCTCGGTGCGCGAAGTCGTGCGGCGTGAGCAGCACTTGGCCGGCGATCAATCGGTGCTGGCTCAGGATCCCGCCGAAGCGCTCCATCAGTCGAGGCTGTCCCACCGCGGCGACGGCCTGCAGCACGCCGATGTCGGTCGGGCGTTGCGCCATACCCAGCGCCGGTAGCCCGGCGGCGATCGCGCCCGAGCACACGAGCACGAGCTCGTGACCCGCGGCGCGCGCTTCGGCCAGCTCGCGACACAGCTTCAGCACCGCGGCGTCGTCGAGCTCGCCGGCCGGCGTGGTGATCGACGACGTGCCCACCTTGACGACGACCTTTGTTCGCGCGCCCCTCATCCGAGGCCCTCGACGTATTCGAGTTCGATCCCGCCGATGCGGACGGTGTCGCCCTCGCGGGCCCCGGCCCGGGCGAGCGCCCGCTCCACGCCCATGCGCTTGAACCGATCGTGGACGTAGGCGAGCGCCTCGGTGTTGGTGAGGTCGGCCATCGCGACCACCCGTTCGGCAGCCCGACCCGAGACCCGCCACACACCGTCGTCGTCGCGATCGACCGAGAAGCCCTCTTCCTCCGGGCGGAGGACCACGAACGGTTGGGGTGCCGGCTCGGCGGCGCGTGCCTCGTCCACGAGCGAGCCGAGCGTCCCGACGAACCGGTCGATTCCCTGATGGGTGACGGCGGAGATCCGCGGCCCCGCGTAGGGAAGAGTGGCGACGTCGGCCTTCGTCCCGATCACGACGCGGGGTCGGTCGAGCAGCTCGGGCTCGTATCGTTCGAGCTCCGACACGAGCACACGCTCCTGTTCGTCGGGTGGTATGCCTTCCACCTGGGCGAGGTCGAGCAGCAGCACCAACACCCGGGCGCGTTCGATGTGGCGAAGGAACCGGTGACCCAGTCCCCTCCCTTCGGCCGCTCCCTCCACGAGCCCCGGGATGTCGGCGAGGACGAACTCGTGATCCTGGAACCGGACGACCCCGAGGTGCGGTTCGAGGGTCGTGAACGGGTAGTCGGCGACCTTGGGCCGTGCCGCGCTCACCGTCGAGATGAGCGTCGACTTCCCTGCGTTCGGGTAGCCCACGAGCGCGGCGTCGGCCATGAGCTTGAGCTCGAGCCGGAGCCAGCATTCCTCGCCGTACTCGCCCTGTTCGGCGAAACTCGGCGCCCGCCGCGCGTTCGAGAGGAAATGTGCGTTCCCTCGCCCGCCGCGGCCGCCGCGCGCAGCGACATACGTGTCGCCGTGCGAGACGAGATCGGCGACCCGCTCACCCTCGTGGCTCTTGACCACGGTGCCTTCGGGCACCGTGACGACGAGGTCGGACCCCTCAGCCCCCCGCCGGCGCTTCCCGGACCCGTGCGTACCCGACTGGGCCCGGCGGTGGGGATGGTCGCGGAACGCCAGCAACGACGCGACGTTGCGGTCGGCCCGCAAGATCACGTCGCCGCCGCGACCGCCGTCGCCCCCGTCCGGACCGCCGCGCGGCGTGTGCGCCTCACGACGAAACGAGATCGCGCCTGCACCGCCGTCGCCACCACGGACGTTGAGCTGCGTCTCGTCGACGAACTGGCTCACGCGGCCCAGGATAGGGACGCGCGTTCTCGCCCGAACGTGGAATGTGCTCGCGCGTTCCTCGCCGGGGCGGCGCGCTTCGCTGGGCGCTAGTCGCCAGGAACGACGTCGACGAGCTTGCGGCCCTTGCGATGGCCGAATTGCACGACGCCGTCGACGGTCGCGAACAGCGTGTCGTCGCCGCCGCGACCGACGTTGTGTCCCGGATGAAAGCGCGTGCCCCGCTGGCGCACGATGATCGTGCCGGATCGAATTGCGGTGCCACTCGACACCTTGACGCCCAGCCGTTGGGCGTTCGAATCGCGCCCGTTGCGGGAGGACGCGGCACCCTTCTTCTTCGACATCAGCCGTCTTCCCCTGCTGGTGTGCTCGTTGCCTGCTTCGCCGGTGCCTTCTTGGCCGGTGCTTTCTTGGCGGCGGGAGCTTTCTTGGCTGGCGACTTGGCAGCGCCGCCCGGCGAGATCGCGGTGATCTCGATCGTCGTGTAGTGCTGGCGGTGGCCCCAGTGGCGGCGCTGGTTCGTCTTCGACTTGTACGTGAAGCCCCGGATCTTCGGCCCCTTCGAGTCCCCGACCACCCGGGCGGTGACGCTCGCCGACTCGAGCTGTTGAGGAGTGGCGAGCACGCGCTCGCCGTCGACGACGAGCACGGGCGCGAGCTCCACTTCGCCCGACGCCGGCAGCCGCTCGACCGCGAGCTGCTGGCCCTCTTCGACGCGGTACTGCTTGCCGCCGGTCTGGATCACTGCGTACATAAGGACGAGCAGAGTACTCGATCGCCTACTGCAACAAGGAGTCGTCGACCAGGAAGCCACGCCCCTGGCACGAGTCGCAGGTGCGGCTGAACGTCTCGACCAGGCCCTCGGAGATGCGCTTGCGGGTCATCTCGACCAAACCGAGCTCGGAGATGTCGAAGACCTGTGTCCGGGTCTTGTCGCGCGCCAGCGCATCCCGAAACGCCCGGATCACGTCCTCGCGGTTCTTGCGGATCTCCATGTCGATGAAATCGATCACGATGATCCCGCCGATGTCACGGAGCCGGAGCTGGCGTGCGACCTCGTCGGCAGCCTCGAGGTTGTTGCGATAGACGGTCTCCTCGAGACTCGACCTTCCGACGTTCTTGCCCGTGTTCACGTCGATGACCGTCAGTGCCTCGGTGCCCTCGATGATGAGTGATCCGCCGGAGGGCAGCCAGACCTTCCGGTCGAGCGCCTTGAGGAGCTGCTCCTGGATGTGGAAACGCTCGAAGAGCGGGAGCCCCTCATCGGCTTCGTCGTAGAGCTCCACTCGATCGGCGAGCTCGGGCGCCATGGCCTCGATGTAACTCCGGACCTGTTCGTACAGCTCGCGGTCGTCGATGACGATGCCGCGGTACTCCTTCGTGAACTCTTCTCGAATGACCCGCACGACGAGCGGAGGCTCCTGGTACAGCAGCTTCGGGGGCTTCGACCGGCTGGCGAGCTTCGAGATCTGGTCCCACTGGGCGCGGAGGCGCTCGACGTCGCGCGCGAGCTCGGCTTCGGTGGCGCCCTCGGCTGCGGTGCGCACGATCAGGCCGGCGTCGGGCGGGCGAAGTCCCTCGAGCACCCGCCGGAGACGCTTGCGTTCGTCGTCGGGGAGGCGCTTCGAGATCCCGTAGGTCTCGGGCTCACCGGGCACCATCACGACGAAGCGGCCGGCGAGGCTCACCTCCTGGGTGAGCCGGGCGCCCTTGGCGCCGATCGGGTTCTTCGTGACCTGGACCATCGCCGCCTGCCCGTTCTTGAGCAGGCGCTCGATGCGGGGCTGGCTCTCTTCGACGTCGTTGGGATCGAAAGAGACGTCGCCCCGGTACAGCACGCCGTTCTTGGGCGTGCCGATGTCGACGAACGCCGCCTCCATGCCCGGCAGGACGTTCTGGACCTTGCCGAGGTAGATGTTGCCGTCGATGGCGGTGTCGTCGGAGTCGAGGGAGCCGACGTAGTGCTCGACCAGGCTGCGACCCTCGAGCACCGCGATGTGCGTCCGCCGATCGGGGAGCACGTGCACGCACATGAGGTACCGGCCGGCCGGCCGGCCCTTCCGGGTGCGACCCCGCCGGCGCTCGAGCGCGTCGTCGTCGAGGTCGTCGAGGGTGATCGCAGCGATCTCCTCGGGAGTGATGTCGGCACGTACGACGTCGGTGCGGGTCGCGGGCGAGCTCCCGTTACTGCCGCCGCGCCCGCGGCGACGCCCGCCGCGGCGCCGGCGGCGGGTGCGGGACGGTCCCTCGCCCGAGGTGGCCGGAGGCGCAGGTCGCGTATCGCCGATCTTCGGGCGTCCGGGAGCCGGCGAAGCGGTGTCTCGCTGAGTGTCGCCGTCCTCGAGGCCGGACTCGGTGCGCGCGACCGCGGCGACGTCGTCGGTCGTCAGCCCGCGATCGGCCGCGGCATCGGTGTAGTCGTCGCCGGGCCCGGCGGAATCGTCTGCCGCGCCGTCGTCGACGGCGGTGCCGGCGGTGGTCGCCGGCTTGCGCCGGTTCCGTCCGCCGCGCGAGCCGCGACGCCGTCGCCGGCGCGGTGTCGCACCGCTCGGGGTGGCGCCGTCGTCAGTGGCGCCTGCCGCGGTGTCGGGCTCGCGTGGAGCAGCTTCCGGCTCGGAGACCGGGCGGGCCTCCGTCGGGGTCTCGTCGGACATTGAATCCTTCTCTCATGACGCGCATGCCTCCGGCACGCGCGAACGCGTGTCGGCTTCCAGCGGCTCCAGCCGCGCGCCGTCGCGCTCGATCCATTGGTGGGTGCGGAGCACCCGGGCTTCGACGACCGGCACGTCGAGTGCGGAGATCAGGTCGCCGGGCCGGGCGCCGCGGGGCTGTGTGGCCAGTTCGAGGCCGAGTGCGAGCCCCCCGGCAGCGACCTCATGGGCACCGGGCTCGTGAGAGCCGGTGCCACCTGCGGTGCCGATGATCTCGAGCTCGCGGATGATGGGGCGCACGTCCTCGACGGTCTCCCTACCCTTCCGAGTACGAACGACCTCCAGCCTACCTGCCGCAAGGGCACGGTCGATTGCCTCCTGCAGGGCGTCATGGGAGGGCGTGCCGCCATCG
>JAPSGP010000470.1 GCA_031177445.1 Acidimicrobiia bacterium | reverse complement strand
ATAGAACTGGCGGTTCCCGCAGGCTGGGCACTCCTGGATCAGCAGCTCGCCGCGGGCCGCCGCCTCCCAGTACGGAGCCGACACCGCGTCCTTGCGCGGCAGCGGCCGGGTCCACTCGGTCTCGACTTGTTTGGTCGCGTCGGTCACGGGTGCTCGCTTCCCAGGATCACGGTGCCGATACAGGAGAGCCACCCGCCCGACCCACAGGCGAGCGCGAGCTTGGCGTCGGGCACCTGCGCCTCGCCCGCCTGGCCGCGCAGCTGGCGCACCGCCTCGATGATCAGGAAGATCCCGCGCATCCCTGGATGGCACGAGGACAGTCCGCCGCCGTCGGTGTTGAGCGGGAGGTCGCCGCCGCGTTTCAGGTGCCCTGCTTGGACAAACTTCCCGCCCTCGCCCTTCGGGCAGAAGCCGAGGTCCTCGAGCATGAGCAACACGGTGATCGTGAAGCTGTCATAGAACTGGATCGTGTCGATGTCGGCCGGCGTGACTCCCGCCCGTTCGAACGCGATCGGCCCCGCGATCGCGCCCGCCGTGCGCGTGAAGTCGGGCATCTGGCTGATGTTCCAGTGCGTCTGCGAGCCGGCGGCGCCGAGGACGTAGACGGGTGGCTGCGCGAGATCCTTCGCCCTCTCGGCGGTGGTCATGATGAACGCGCCACCACCGTCGGAGATCACGCAGCAGTCGAACTTGTGCAGCGGGTCGGCGATCAGCCGGGAGCCGATCACGTCGTCAACGGTGAGCGGGTCGCGGTACATCGCGTTCGGGTTGAGCTGTGCGAACTCGCGCACGCCGACCGCGATCTCGGCCAGCTGCTCCGGCGTCGTGCCGAACTCGTGCATGTGGCGTTGCGCAGCCATCGCGTACGCGCCCACGAGTGAGTTGCCGAACGGCGCCTCATAGGCCATCGGCCCGCCGACCTTCTCGCGCCCGCGGGTGAACCCGCCAGTGCCGAGCATCCGGCCCATGCGCGAGAGCTGGTTCGAGCCGTACGTCACGAGGATCGTGTCGCACAATCCGTCGCGGATCGCGGCCGCCCCGTGCTGGACGTGGAACTCGAACGAGGATCCGCCCGTCATCGTCCCGTCGAGGTAGCGGTGTTCGATGCGGAAGTACTCCGCCAGCGCCACCGGGTCGTCGACCATGCGGTCGTGGCTGCCGCCGGCGCCGACGTACGCGTCGATCGACGACTTCTCGACGCCCGAGTCGGCCAACGCCCGCTGCATGGCCAGCGCGTGGTGCTGCACGCTGTCGAGCTCGGGCGCGACCGGGTAGTCGCTGAGCCCGATCCCCACGATGACCGGTGTGCGGTCCATGCCGACGCGTCCTCCCTGACGGGTGCGTCAGGCTACCCGCGGCCCCAGCAGCAGTCGGGCGGCCCGCTCGAGCTGCGAACCGACCTCCGACGGTTCGCGCCGCCCGTTGACGAGCCCGATCATCGACGAGAAGAACACGTGCTCGAGGACTTCACCGATCTCGTCGCGCTCGAGGACGTCGTCGTCACCGATGGCCACGTCGAGCCACCGGCGCATCATGTCGGTGAATCCCGCGCGCGTGTCGCCGACGCCCGGATCACGTGAGAGCAAAGCAGCGGTGACCGCCGCCGCCAGAACGGGCTGCTGCTCGACCGCTCGACCGGCGCGACGCAGGACGTTCACCACCCGTTCGAGCGGAGTGGCTCCGCGCGGCGGCGAGGCGCGCAGACGCGTCTCGAGTACGCCGCCCCAACCGACGAGCACCTCCGCGAGCAGGTGATCCTTGGAGGCGAAGTACCGGTACAGCGTCCCCAGGGCGACGCCGCCGCGCTCGGCGACGTCGCGCATCACCACCGCGTCGTAACCGCCCTCCGCCGCCAGCTCCTGAGCGACCGCGAGGATGCGGTCCCGGCGCGCGAGCTGATCCGCGGTCAGCTTGCGCCGCACGACGACGGTCGCAGGCAGGGCGGTCACGCCGGCACTCTCCCCCACCCTGCGATCGCGATCGGCGACAGCGCAGTGAAAGCAGGTTCGCGTGCCTGCAGCAGCGCCGCCTCGAGCACGGACTCCTCGATGGCACCCGCCGCCACCATCGCCGGGCCACCGCGCTCGATGCCGCGCACGTACCACTCGGCACTCGGCGTCCCACCCTGCATCGTGAAGGCGTGCCCGTCGGCGGCGACGTCCTCCAGGCCGGCGGCCCGCAGGAAGCCCAGCATCCGCCGGCCGAGGTAACGGTCGTGACCCGACATCGCGGCGTAAGCATCGTTCAGGGCGCGTGCAACGGTGGCGAACGGCTCGGGCGTGTCGGGGCCTTCGAACGTGACGAAGTCGGCGTCCTCGACGACCACCCAGCCACCCGGGCGGGTCGCGGCCACCATCCGCCGGAGCGCGGTCTCGCGCTGATCGAGGTGCTGCAGGACGCCGCGTGCGTGCGCGACATCGAACGAGTCGGCCGGCAGCTCATCAATCGTGATGTCGTGCCGGAGGAGCTCGACGTTCGTCGGCGGGTCTCCCGCGAACTGGAGGTCGACGTCGGTGGCGACGACCGATCCCGACGGGCCGACCCGTTCGGCGAGCCAGCGGGCGATCGATCCGCCGCCGGTCCCGACCT
>JAPSGP010000469.1 GCA_031177445.1 Acidimicrobiia bacterium | reverse complement strand
CCGACGCCATCGGGCGGGTGGCGGATGGCGACGCGGTGTTCTCGCCCCAGCTCGCCGGCTTCGTACTCGACGCGTTCGCGTCGGCGCCGCCCGACTCGATCGACCCCGAGCTCGACCAGCTCACGGCGCGCGAGCGGGAGGTGCTACGTCACATTGCGCGCGGCTACGCGTACAAGGAGATCGGTCGCGAGCTCAACATCTCGGTGAAGACGGTCGAGACGCATGTGTCGTCCGTGCTGCGCAAGCTGCAGCTCTCGAACCGCCACGAGCTCACCCGCTGGGCCGCCGAACGCCGCATCGTGTGAGCCGAGCCCTCGATCAGGCGGGAACGACCTCCACCGGGATGCCGTTCACGGCCGCGTTGTTCGAGATCTCGTCGAGAAAGTCAGCCGGCGCGAGGAGGTTGTTGTTCACGCCCGCATGCTCCCGGGCGACCGAGAGCCGGGTGCCCGGCTTGTCGTGCCCCCAGCCGTGGGGGAGGGACACGACCCCAGGCATCATCTCGTCGCTCACCTCGACCTTGACGGCGAGGCTGCCGGCCTCCGAGCTGACGCTGGCGAGGGAACCGTCGGTCACGCCCACTCGGGACGCGTCGTCAGGATGGATCAGGAGCGTGCACCGATCCTTCCCCTTCATCAGCACCGTCACGTTGTGCATCCACGAGTTGTTCGACCGGACGTGACGGCGAGAGACCAGCAACAGGCTCGAGACCTCGCGCTCGATCCGGTCACGCAGGCGCGGCAGGTCGTCGGTGATGTAGGGGGGCGCGAGCTCGACTTTGCCCGACTGCGTGCGCAGCAGCTCGCGCAGCCGCGGGACCATCGGCCCGAGGTCGATGCCGTGCGGCTCGGCTGCGATCTTCTCGAGCGTGAGCCCGTCCGGACGCTCGCCGTAGCGGTCGCCGAACGTCCCGGTCCGGATCTGGAGGTCGAGCAACCGCAGCGGGCCCCGCCCCGGCGATTGTGCCATCGCAGTGTCAGGGTCCACGCCGACCGCGCCACACAACGCCGTGAAGTAGCCGTCGTCGAGCGCGTCGACGTCGATGTCGGCGCTACTCATGCCGGCGACGAGCGCGCCGAGGCGGGTGAGGATCTCCCACTCCTCGGGACGGCCGTCGGCAGGCGGGAACACTGGCTGAGAGAACGTCGCTGCCGAACGGGCCGCCCACATCGGGATGAGATCGTCGAAGTGGTGCTGCTCGAGCGCTGACAAGCCGGGTAGCACGACATGGGCGTGGCGCGTGGTCTCGTTCAAGTAGTTGTCGACGCTGATCATGGCCTCGAGCCCGGCGAGCGCGCGGTCGAGCCTCCCGGCGTCGGGCGCGCTGATGACCGGGTTCCCGGCGATCGTGACCAGCGCCCGCAGTTGACCGTTGCCAGGCGTGTCGATCTCTTCGGCCAGGCATGACAGCGGCAGCTGCCCCAGCACTTCAGGAGCGCCCCGCACCCGGCTGTGCCAGCGCCCGATCTGCACCCCGCCGGTGAACTCGGGGTTCGGGAGCGACGCGACCGACCATGACAGCGGGTTCCCGAACATGAGCCCGCCCGGTCGATCGAAGTTGGCGGTGAGGATGTTCACCACGTCGATCAGCCACGACGCCAGCGTGCCGAACTCCTGGTTGCACAGCCCGATCCGCCCGTACACCGCGGCCGATGGCGCGGCGGCGATCTCGTGCGTGAGTCGCCGAATGGTCGCCGCCGGGACCCGGCACGTCGCCTCGACGCGTTCGGGGGTGTACTCGCTCGCGAGCGTCCGCACGTCCTCGACCCCGTTTACGAGGTCGGCGAGGTCACCCAGGTCGACGAGCCCGTCGGCGAACAGCACGTTCGTCACCGCCAGCAGGAGCGCGGCGTCGGTGCCAGGCACGATGGGGATCCACTCGTCGGCGCGGTCGGCGGTGCCCGTGCGCCGCGGATCGACCACGACGACCTTGCCGCCCCGCTGGCGGATGCGATCGATCTCGCCGATGACGTCGGGAGCAGCGAGCAGGCTGCCCTGGGAAGCGTGGGGGTTGCCGCCCATGATCACCCAGTAGTCGGTGCGCTGGATGTCGGGCGACGGGATCCACCACATGTTCCCGTACATCAACATGCACGACAGATTCTTGGGCCACTGGTCGACGGTGCCGGCGGAGTAGATCATCGGCATCCCGGCCAGCCCGACGAATAGGCCGATGTAGCGTCCGAGCGAGAAGTTGTGCGCGGTGGGATTGCCCACGTACGCGGTGACCGACTGCCTGCCGTGCCGTTCGACGACTCCGTGCAGGATCTCCTCGCAGCGGGCGAACGCCGCGTCCCAGGTCACTTCGCGCCACGAATCGCCCTCGCGCACGATCGGCGCTCGCAGGCGGTCGGGATCGTGGTGCACGTGCCCGAGGGTCGTCCCCTTCGGGCAGATGAAGCCGCGGCTCCAGACGTTGTCGCGGTCGGGCCGGATGAGCGCGACGCGCTCGTCCTCGACGTGGATCTCGAGGCCGCACATCGCCTCGCACAGCGGGCACACCCGGAGGTGGACGTCACGTTCGGCCATGTTCTCGCCCCCCGTTTCCGAGCCTTAGACGGTCTCCGCCGGTTGTCGTAGGTGTGCCAGCGCT
>JAPSGP010000468.1 GCA_031177445.1 Acidimicrobiia bacterium | reverse complement strand
AAGCGCATCTGGCTGCGGTCAAGCGATTCGTCGCCGCCGGCTACACCACGGTGTACCTGCACCAGATCGGGCCCGAGCAGTGCGGCTTCCTCCAGTTCGCCCGCAAGGAACTGCTTCCGCGGCTCCCGGCGAACTGAAGCGGCAGTCGGCCGGGAGCCGGGTGTCGGACGCTCAGGCGGCCAGCCGGCGAGCCAGGAGCTGCTTCCCTTGCTCCGCGCCTTTGCGGCTCTCGTGCTGGGCGCGCCGGAAGAACTCGACCAGCTCCTTGTCGCCCTCGCGCTCGGCATCCTCGACGTAGGTCTCGAGCCGAAGCGCGTTGCTGAGGCACTGCTCGACGAACCAGACGATGTTGTAGTCCTTGTCCTTCGTGCCGGTGATCTCGCCACCCTCGGTCATGGTCGGCATCAGGATCTCCTCTCGAACGCTCGGTCACGTACGTCACGCCGTCACGCGGCGTATACCCGGCTCCGGCGCCGCGGTAACCAACGCAGCGACCGCTGATGCGCGCCGCGCGATCAGAGGGAAGCCAGCGCGGGCCGGAGCTCGTCGCGCCAGAACTCGAAGAAGCCCGTCTGGTCGGGACCGATCTGGTGGAAGTACAGATGGTCGTAGCCGGCATCGAGATACTTGCGCACCGACTCCAGTACCGGGTCGAGGGCCGGTCCGCACGGCACCGACTTCGTCACCTGGTCGACGGTGAGCGGCTCCGTGGCCTGCTCGAAGTGCGTCCAGGTCGGGAGGTCCTGCGAGAGCTGCCCGCTCAGGCCGGTGTTCGGCCACACCTCGCGCACCACCTTCTTGGCGTCGTCCTCGTTCTCGGCCCAACACACGTTGAGCTGCGCGTACCGCGGGCCCTGCCCGCCCGCCTGCTCGAACTGGTCGATCAGCTGCCGGTCCGGCGAGTTCCCCCAGTACCCGTCCCCGATCTTGGCCGCGAGCTTCACTGCTTGCGGCCCAAAGCCGGACACGATCACCGGCACCGGACCGCGGGGCGGATCGAAGAGGCGCGCGTTCTCGACCTCGTAGAAGTCGCCCCGATGATCGACGGTGTCGCCGTGCCACAGCGCGCGCATGATCGCCACTGCTTCTTCGAGCATCGCGAATCGGATCTCGGGACGGGGCCAGCGATGTCCGAGGATGTGCTCGTTGAGCGCTTCGCCGGTGCCGACACCGAAGAAGAACCGCCCGTCGAACAGAAGCTGGGTGGTGGCAACCGCGTGCGCCACGACCGCAGGGTGGATGCGAACGATCGGACAGGTCACGCCGACACCGACCGAGATCGTGTTCGTCGACGCTGCGATCGCGCCCAGCACCGACCACACGAACGGGCTGTGGCCCTGCGCCTCCACCCACGGGTGGTAGTGGTCCGAGATGGACAGGAAGTCGAAGCCGAGCTCCTCGGCTCGGGCGGCGTTGCGCACGAGCTCCGCGGGTGGGTGCTCTTCGCTGGACAGGGTGTACCCGTAGTCGGTCATGGGCCGTCCATACCCGCCTACGCGCCGCTTGATGCGCGCAGGACCAGGGCACGGGCGGATCGGGTCAACGGCGGTTCCGCGTCGAGCGGCGCGCTACGTGCCCTGGCAGAACCCGACCTTGTCGGTCTTGTAGGTGCCGTCGGCGCAGCGCACGTCGGGGTTGTCGTGGGAGAAGACGCCGAGCGGGCTCTCCCACGACGGCACCACCCACGCGTGCACCATGTAGCCCGTGACCTTCATGAGGTTGCCCTGCACCGCATCGCACTGCTTCTTGGTGACGTCGGCGTCGGCCGGGAAGGGGACGTCGATGGAGTCGGCGTTGTACTTGATGCAGACGTTGCTGTGCCGGTGCCAATGGTCGTTCGGCCCCGCGAAGCCCTCGGGTGCGTCCTTGCCGAGCCCGAAGTACATGAGGCCGACGATCTGGGACGTGGGGCTGGTGCCGTCGTAGATCAGCGACAGCGGCTTGGTCGGGTCGAAGGAGTCGCCGCCGGTGAGGCTGCCGGTGATCCCGCCCACGCCGCCGGCCAACGGGATGTAGTGGGCGCCGCTGCCGGGCGCGAACCCGCCGGCGATGCGGAAGCCGGCGGCGGTGGCGTCGGCCACGGTCGGGTACCGCAGCGCGACATCGCGCGCCTGGGTCAGCTGCTCCTTGAGCTGGGCCCGGGTGGCAGCGTCGAGCGGCTGGTTCGGCTTCTCCTCCGCCGCGATGTCCTGCGCCTTCACACCTTTGACGGCCTGGCCGTTCAGGGTGACCGGCCCCCCGTGGCTGTGCCCGCCGGCCGTTGCCAGCTTCGCCGTGTTCTCGTGTCCGTCGGCCGTTCCGTGCTCGTGCGACGACGCGAACGCGGGCGTGAGCGCGAGCGAGGCGACGACGGCGACGCCGAGACCCGCCGTTCCGACGACCGGCAGCGCGAAGCTCGGGCGCACCTCGTGCTGGGCCATCGCTGGCCTCACCAGCACTGCGAGGGTCAAGCCGACGATGCCGGCTTCGCACACCGACGAGAGCGCGTCGGCCAGTGCGACGTCCTCGGGCGTCCAGGCCTCGGGCCCGAACGGCGCACCCCAGATGCGCGACATCGCCCAGACCCCCAGGATGGCGGCGTTGAGCAGCGCGC
>JAPSGP010000178.1 GCA_031177445.1 Acidimicrobiia bacterium | reverse complement strand
GTGGCGTCCCTCCCCAACGATGAGATCGCCGCAATCCGAGCCGGACTGGAACCCCAGTTGGCGCCGTTCCGATCGGGCTCGGGGTACGAGATCCCCTCACTCGCGATCGGGGCGAGCGGCACCGCTTGATCCACTAGACACAAGTCTTTACACTCTCACACGTCTTCCCCGCTCACTCACCGATCTCGAGGCGGAGGAAGACGATGCCCGCGACCCTCACCATCAAGCCCTGGCCCGACCCGCTGCTCGACACCCTCGGGCACGACCCCCGCTCCAGCTACGTAGAGACGTTCTGGCTTCCGACCCTCGGACCGACGGCCGTCCTCTTGCTCCGCCACTTGGCCAGCCAGTTCGACCTGCATCCCGGCGGCATCGACCTCACGGTCGCCGACACCTCGCAGGCCCTCGGGCTCGGTCAGCGCGACGGCAACAGCTCGCCGATCGTGCGGACCCTGAACCGGCTCGGACAGTTCGACCTGGCATGCGACGACGGGCGAGGCACGGTGGCGGTCCGCCGGAACCTGCCACCGATCAACCCCCGACACCTCAAGCGGCTCCCGGCGCACCTCCAGACGCAGCACGCGCGGTGGGCCGAGGCCAAGCTCGCCGAGCCTCCGCTGGCCGCGGCGCGGCGGCGCGCCCGGCAGGTGGCGTTCACGCTGCTCGAGCAGGGCGACGACCCCGACCACGTCGAGCGGGTGCTCCACGGCGTCGGGTTCCACCCCGCGATCTGTCACGAGGCGGCGCGCTGGGCGTACGACCGGCACCGCCAAGCGCTCGAGCTGACGCAGGCGGAGACGACGTCCGACTCGGCGGGCATAATCTCGAAGGCCTGATGGCCGATCTCGAGACGATCGCCGGCTGGATCCGTGACGCCGACGCCATCGTCGTGCTCACCGGCGCCGGCATCTCGACCGAGTCCGGGATCCCCGACTTCCGTGGCCCCCAAGGGGTCTGGACGAAGAACCCCGCGGCCGAGAAGACGGCGACGCTGCAGTACTACCTGTCGGACCCCGAGATCCGGAAGCAGGCGTGGCGGAACCGGGTCAACAGCGAGATGTGGAAAGCCGAACCGAACACTGGGCACCGGGCGCTGGCCGAGCTCGAGAAGAAGGCTGCGCTCGACACGCTGGTCACCCAGAACGTCGATGGTCTGCACCAGCTGGCCGGCAGCTCGCCCGAGCGCATCGTCGAGATCCACGGCACCGTGCACCGCTGCATGTGCATGTCGTGCGAGTGGCGCGGTGCGATGGACGACACCCTCGAGCGTGTGCGCGCCGGCGAAGAGGACCCGGCGTGCCTCGAGTGTGGCGGCATCCTGAAGTCGGCCACGATCTCGTTCGGGCAGAACCTGGTTCCTGCTGATCTCGCCCGGGCGCAGGCTGCCGCGGAGCGCTGCGACGTGTTTCTCGCCGTCGGCACGTCGCTCGGCGTGTACCCGGCGGCCGGGCTCCCCGAGTTCGCGCTCATGAACGGTGCCTGCCTCGTCATCATGAACGCGCAGGAAACCCCGTTCGACGGCTACGCCAAGGCGGTGCTGCGAGACCAGCTCGGCGACGTGCTGCCGCCGCTGGTCGCGCTCGTGTAGGGCCTACGATTCGGCAGCAGCTGCGGCGGCGGCGCCCACGATGCCGGCCTCGTTGAGCAGCTGGGCCGGGACGAGCTGGGCGCGGGTGTGGATGAAGCCGAAGAACTTTTCCGATTTCTTGCTGATACCGCCGCCGACGATGAACAGATCCGGGCTCAGCAGCGCTTCGAGCGTCTGGAAGTAGCGGTTGAGCCGCTTCCCCCACTTCCGGAAGCTGAATCCCTCGCGCTCACGCACGAGCTCGGAGGCACGGGTCTCGGCGTCCTTGCCGTTGATCTCGATGTGACCGAGCTCGGTGTTCGGCACCAGCTTGCCGTCGACGAACACCGCCGTCCCGATCCCGGTGCCGAGTGTGACCATCACGACCACACCTTTGCGGTCCTTCCCAGCGCCGTAGGTCATCTCTGCGACGCCGGCAGCGTCGGCATCGTTCAGCACCGTGAACGATTTCTTCGTCGCCGCCTCGAAGACGGCGCGGGCGTCGGTCCCGATCCACTTCTTGTCTACGTTCGCCGCGGTCATCGCGACCCCGTGCTGGATCACCGCCGGGAAGGTGGCACCGACACGCCCGTCGACATCGAAACGAGCGACCACCTCCGCAACGGTCGCCGCGACTGCGTCCGGCGTCGCCGGATGCGGCGTGAGGACCCGGAACCGGTCGGCTGTGAGCGTCCCCTTGTCGATGTCGACCGGTGCGCCCTTGATGCCGGTCCCGCCGATGTCGATACCCAGAAGCTGCATGGAGGCATTGTGCCGCGGCCCCCGGCTGGGTTCCGGGGCGTTGGGAATATCCGACCGGCGGGGTAGGATTTTCATTGATATGGCGACGTTCCGCGACCTCCTCGCACGCACGAAGGCGAACATCCGGGAGATCCAGCCCGAAGAGGCCGAGCCCCGCCTGGGCACAGCCACCTTCCTCGACGTCCGCGAGCTCGACGAGTTCGAGCAGGGAACCGTTCCCGACGCGGTGTTCATCCCGCGCGGCCACCTCGAGAGCCAGGCGGAGTCGAAGCTCGGCGACAAGTCGAAGCCCGTGGTCGTCTACTGCGCCGGCGGCACCCGTTCGGCGTTCGCGGCCGAGACCCTGCAACAGCTGGGCTACGAGGACGTCGTCTCCATGGCGGGAGGCTTCGGCCGGTGGAAGAACGAGGGGCGACCCTGGATCACACCTGCGGTGCTCGATCCCGAGCAGCGCAACCGCTACCACCGCCACATCCTCCTTCCCGAGATCGGTGAGGCGGGGCAGCAGAAGCTGCTCGAGAGCAAGGTGCTCCTCCTCGGCGCCGGCGGACTGGGCTCACCGGCGGCGCTGTACCTCGCCGCCGCCGGCGTCGGCACCCTGGGCATCGTCGACATGGACGTGGTCGACGCGTCCAACCTCCAGCGCCAACTCCTCCACAACGTGGACCGCATCGGCGAGCGCAAGGTCGACTCGGCGAAGAAGACGCTGACCGCGCTGAACCCCGACGTCGACGTCGTCACCTACGACGTGCGCTTCGGTGCCGACAACGTGCTCGAGATCCTCGATGGCTACGACGTCGTCGTCGACGGCACTGACAACTTCCCCACGCGCTACCTGCTCAACGACGCTTCACTGCTCAAGCGCATCCCGGTGGTCCACGGGTCGATCTTCCGCTTCGAGGGCCAGGTCACGGTGTTCGATCCGTACAACGGCCCCTGCTACCGGTGTCTATTGCCGGAGCCGCCGCCCGCCGAGCTCGCCCCGAGCTGCGCCGAAGCAGGGGTGCTCGGCGTGCTGCCCGGCATCGTCGGATCCATCCAGGCGCTCGAGGCGATCAAGGTCGTCCTCGAGCTCGGTGACACGCTCGTGGGCCGGCTGCTCGCCTACGACGCGCTCGAAGAGTCGTTCCGCACGTTCAAGGTGCGCCGCGATCCGAACTGCCCCGCGTGCGGCGAGCACGCGGGCGAGATCGTCATCGCCGAGTACGACGAACTCTGCCTGCCCCACGCGACCCTCGCCGACGGAACCACCACGGCCCACTAGCGGCGACCGTTCTCGAGCGCTCCTGCGCTACAGCTCCACCGGCTCCGCCGGGACCGCCTCGATCAGCTCTGCTTCCGGCACGGCGCCGGCGGCGCGCAGCGGGCGCACGACGAGCATCGCCATCACCAGCGCGGCGACGCTCGTCCCGAACACGTAACCGATCTCGACCCGCCGGAACAGGCCGCTCGTCAGTGCGATGCCGATCGCGAAGATCGCGACACCGGATGCCCACCCGATGGCTGCGAGACCGTGGTGTTCGAGGGCGACAAGGGCGTGGGACAGCGTCAACGCCAACATGAGCACCGACGCGCCGATCGCGAGGAGCGCCATGTCGAGAGCACCGATCTCGAACTCCGCGCCGAAGAACGTTCGCACGGCCCACGGCCCGAGCACGGTCGACCCGATGATCGAGACGAGGCTGATCACGGCGACCGCGAGCAGGAGCTTCCGTAGGCCGGTCCTGAACTCAACGTGCTCCCCCACGCCCCGCTGACCGGACAGCTTCGGAAGGAGCGCAGCCTGCACGGCTTGGAAGAAGTAGAGCGGGACCCGTGCGAGGAGCAAGCCGGCGAGGAAGGTTCCGGCGGCGTCGTCCTGGGCCTCGGTGGCGAGAAGTTGCACGACGACCGGGCCGGCGTTCACGAGCGCGAGCGCGAACAACGAGCCGGCGAGGAGCAGGCCAACGTTACGCGAGAGCTCCGACCACGGAGCCGGGGGTCCCGGCCCCAGCGGTTGGCGGTTGCGTGCGAGCGTGACCGCGGTCGCGGCGAAGGGCGTGAACGCGAGCACGAGGCCGTAGGGCCCGGCGGTCTCGACCCCGATGATCGCGAGCACGAACGCGGCCAGGAGGCGGAACACCCCTTCGCTCCCCATGAGCATCCCATAGGCGTTGAAGCGGCCGGTGCCGGACATCACCCCGCGGGCGAGGTGCTCGACGAAGTACGCGACAAGAGCGATGGTGAGCGCATACAGAACGGCCTGCTCGCCGTCGAACACCGAGTCGACGACCGCAGGGACGGCGAGGCCGACGACGACGGTGACGAGCGCGAGTCCTATCGCGAACAGGCCGCCGGCGATCGCGGCCCGCTTGACGAGGGGCGCCCCGCCGAGGCCACGAGCGCGCCGCTCGGACAGCGCCCGTGACACCTCGAATTCGAGCGGCTGAAAGAATCCGGGGCCGGCGAAGAAGACGCACGCCCACAGCACTGCAAGCGGGCCGAAGGCGTCGCTTCCGAGAACCCTCCCGGCGAACGTCAGAAACGCGTACGCGGTGAGACCCGTGATCACGAGCCACGCCGCGACGGTCGCGCTTCCTTCGGGGAACGGGCTGCGTTCAGCGACGCGCGCACGCAGCCGTCTCGTCAACTCTTCCTCTTCGATCTCGCCGGGCGCTTGAAGTTGACTGCGAGTTCGACGAGGGTTCGCACACCGAAACCCGTGCCACCCTTCACGACGTATCCGTCGTCGCCGCCGGCGCGGGCGGGCCCGGCGATGTCGACATGTGCCCAAGGCAAGCCGTTGACGAACTCGGAGAGAAAGATCCCTGCGGTCAGTGCCCCTCCGTAGCTGCCGGAGCTGATGTTGCGCAGGTCGGCGACCTCGGAATCGAGCAGCTTGCGGTACTCCTTTGGCAGCGGCAGCGGCCACACGCTCTCGCCCGTGGCGTCCGCGGCCCGCCGCACCTGGTCGCTCCAGCTGTCGTCGTTGCTCATGAGCCCGGCGATCTTGTCGCCGAGCGCGACCATGCATGCGCCGGTGAGCGTCGCCAGATCGACGATCGCGTCCGGCGCTTCCTCGGATGCGAGCGACAGCGCGTCGGCCAGGATGAGCCGACCTTCTGCATCGGTGTTCAGCACCTCGACCGTCTTGCCGTTGCGGATCTTCAGCACGTCGCCCGGACGGATCGCGGTGCCGCTCGGCATGTTCTCGACCATGGGGACGTAGGCGACCACCTTGGCCTTCGCCCCGATCTCGTCGAGCACCGACATCGCCGCCAGCACCGCGGCCGCGCCCGACATGTCGGTCTTCATCGTCTCCATGCCGCTCGAGGTCTTCAACGAGAGGCCACCCGAGTCGAACACGACACCCTTGCCGACGAACGCCAGCATTCCCTGGGGCCGGGCCGGCGAGTAGGTCACCTTGACGAAGCGCGGCGGATTGGCCGAGCCCTGGCCCACTCCCACCACCCCGCCGAGCCCCTCGGCCTCGAGCTGCGGGCCGGAGAGCACCTTGACCGACACCGACTTGTTCCGCAGCAGCTTCCGCGCCGCGTCGGCGAACGCCGCCGGTGACTTGGCGCCCGACGGCTCGTTCACCATGTCGCGCGCCCACGTGACCGCCTCGGCGACGAGCGAGCCCCGCTCGACCGCGGCCTCCAGGCGTGCGGTCACGCGACCCGCGAGCACCACGTCCTCGAGCTCGCTTGCCTTCTCCTCACCCTTGTACTTGAGGAACTGGTAGGAGCCCAGCACGAACCCCTCGGCTACGGCTTGGGCTGCCGCTGCTCGGTCGATGCCTGCTTCACTGGCGAGGTCGACGAGCGTGGTGGCGACCGAGGCCACCTTCGTGGCCCGGCGGGCCACCGCGGCGGCGGCGCGCCGTAGGCCGTCAGGCGTGAGCTGGTCGAGCGCGCCGACGCCGATCAGGACGGCGGCGGCGGCGTTGAGCCGGCCACGGGTGGGCACCGGGAGGGCCTGGCCCGGCTTGCCCTCGAAGTCGGCCTCCTCCATGAACTCCACCAGATCGCCGTCGAGTGCGGTGTCGA
>JAPSGP010000467.1 GCA_031177445.1 Acidimicrobiia bacterium | reverse complement strand
TCGACGAAGAACCGGCGGACGTGATCCGAGTGTCGACTGCTGAAGTTCAGCGCGTCGCCCCACGGGGTGCGGTACTCGTCGGTGAAGTAGGGGCCGAAGCGTGCCAGCACGTTCCCTTCGGGCCCGAGATGGTTGTACACGACGTCGAGGTGCACGGCGATCCCGGCGGCGTGCGCGGCGTCGACGAGCGCGCGCAGCCCGTCCGGGCCGCCGTACGTGTTCTGAGCGGCGAAGGGAAACACGCCGTCGTAGCCCCAGTTGCGACCGCCGGGGAACTGCGCGACCGGCATCAGCTCGATCGCGGTCACACCGAGCTCGGCGAGGCCCGCGAGGTGCGGGACGACGGCCCCGAACGTTCCCTCCTCCGTGAACGTCCCGACATGGAGCTCGTAGAGCACGAGCTCGGCGGGCGGCGGCGGATGGAACGAACTGTCCGTCCACGCGAAGTGGTGATCCACGACCATGGAGGGGCCGTGCACCCCCTCGGGCTGCGCCCGTGAGGCCGGGTCCGGCAGCCACGAGTCGGCGCGGCCGAGCAGGTACCCGTAGCGGGTGCCGGCGCCGAGCCCATCGATGGTGGCGACGTGGTACCCGTCGGCATCGCGCTCCATGGGCGCGGTCCGGCACACGGGCTCGAGGAGCTGGAGCGTGACCCCCTCATGGTCGGGCGCCCACACCTCGAAGCGGGTGGACCCGCTGGGATCGACCCAGGCGCCGAGCGTCACGGCGCCGGTCGGTCCACCGGCGCGAGCACCAGCAGTCCGAGCGGCGGCAGCGTCAGCGTGAGCGACCACGGCTGCCCGTACCGACCGATCGGCGTCGCCTCGACGCCACCGAGGTTCCCGGTACCGCTTCCTCGGTACAGGTCGGCGTCGCTGTTCAGGAGCTCGGCCCACCAGCCGCCGCACGGCACGCCCGCGAAGTAGTTGGTCCGCGGCACCGGCGTGCCGTTCAACACCACCAGCGCAGGCTCACCGCGAGCGCCGAAACGCAGGAACGCGAGCGTGCTGCTGTCCGCATCGTCGGCGACGACCCAGGCGAACCCCTCGGGCTCGGTGTCCCGTTCGTGCAGCGCCGCGCAGGAACGTACCGTCCGGTTGAGATCGGCGATCCAGTGCGTCACACCCGCGTGTGATGGGTACTCCGACAGGGACCACTCGAGCTCGCCGTCGTGGTCCCATTCCTTCCACGGCGCCAGTTCCGCCCCCATGAACAGCAACGTCTTGCCGGGCAGGGTCGCCTGATAGCCGAGCAGCAGCCGGAGGTTCGCGAAGCGCTGCCACTCGTCACCCGGCATCTTGGCGAGCAGCGAGCCCTTCCCGTGCACGACCTCGTCGTGCGAGAGCGGCAGGACGAAGTTCTCCGACCAGCCGTAGATCGCACGGAACGTGAGCTCACCGTGGTGGTAGCGCCGGTACACCGGGTCGTGCGAGAAGTAGTCGAGCGTGTCGTGCATCCAACCCATGTCCCACTTGAAGCCGAAGCCGAGGCCCCCGAGGTAGGTCGGCCGCGACACCATCGGCCACGCCGTCGATTCCTCGGCGTAGGTCTGCGTATCGGGGAACGACCGGTACACCTCCTCGTTGAGCTCGCGCAGGAAGTGCAGCGCGTGGAGGTTCTCGCGCCCGCCGTACTCGTTCGGCGTCCATTGCCCGGCCTCGCGCGAGTAGTCGAGGTACAGCATGGATGCGACTGCGTCCACCCTGATCCCGTCGACGTGATAGCGGTCGAGCCAGAAGCAGGCGCTGCTGATCAGGAACGAGCGGACCTCTGGCCGGCTGTAGTCGAACTGCAGGGTGTCCCAGTCGGGGTGGCGCCCGACGCGCTCGTCCTCGAACAGCGCCGTGCCGTCGAAGCGGGCGAGCGCCCATCCGTCGGCGGGGAAGTGCGACGGCACCCAGTCGAGGATCACGCCGATCCCGCGCTGGTGCAGCGTGTCGATCATCGCCATGAGGTCGACCGGTGTCCCGAATCGGGCCGTCGGCGCGAAGTAGCTGGTGGTCTGGTAGCCCCACGAGCCCGTGAACGGGTGCTCCATCACCGGAAGCAGCTCGACGTGGGTGAACCCGAGTCGCTCCACGTGGTCGGCGAGGATCGGCCCGAGCTCGCGGTATGTCAGCGGCTGCCCGTCGGAATGGCGGCGCCACGAGCCCACGTGGAGCTCGTAGATCGAGATCGGCGAGTCGAGACGATTGCGCCCGGCTCGCTCGCGCATCCAGTCGGCGTCGTGCCAGTCGTAGTCGAGGTCGCCGACGACCGAGGCGGTGAGCGGCGGCGGCTCGGTCGCGAAGGCGAACGGATCGGCCTTGTCGATCATGTCCGCGCCGGTGTCGAGATGCAGCTTGTAGCGCTGGCCCACCTGCAGCTTCGGCACCGTGCCCGACCAGATGCCGGAGTGGGGGACTGGAGTGAGCGGGTGCTCGCCGGGAGCCCAGTCGTTGTGGTCGCCGATGACCGACACGGCGCGGGCGTTGGGCGCCCAGGTCGTGACGCGGGTGCCGGCCTCGCCCGGGTGCGCGCCCAGCACGTCGTAGAGCCGGAAGTGGCGGTCGAACTCGTTCCACGACCGTAGGGCAGGGTCCATGCCCGGCGGCGGGAGG
>JAPSGP010000177.1 GCA_031177445.1 Acidimicrobiia bacterium | reverse complement strand
GAGGCCGAGATCGAGTCGATCACTCCCCACTCGAGCAGCGGCGTGTGCTCGTCGAGCCCGGAATCGCGGCCGTCGAGGAACTCGTTCACGACGAACCCCTTCAGCTCGCCCAGCATCTGCTCACGCGTCATCCGTGCACCTCCTGCTCGGTGGACATCCGCTTCAGCTCCAGACGGTCGATCTTGCCGGTCCGCGTACGCGGCAGCCCGGGGAGGAAGACCGCCCTGTCGACGATCATGTAACGGGGGACGCGCTCAGCGCAGTGGCGCTTCAGCTCGAGCAGGGCCGGGGGTGGGTCGGAGCTCGAGGACATGTAGGCGATGAGGCGGGCGTCGATCCCCGATCCCTCGACCACCACCGCGGCCTCCTCGACGTCGGGATGGGCGAGCAGGGCCGCCTCGATCTCGCCGAGCTCGACGCGGTGCCCCCGCACCTTGACCATGTGGTCGCGCCGGCCTACGTAGCTGTACTCGCCGTCCGGCTCGAGCCGCACGATGTCCCCGGTCGGATAGGGCTTGTCGCCGTGCGGCTCGCGCCCCCAGTAGCCGAGCAGGACTGTCGGGCCGGATACCAGCAGCTCGCCCTCCTCGCCGACCGCGGCCTCGCTGCCGTCGGGCTTCACCGCCCAGACGCGGTCGCCCGAGGCCGCATGGCCGATCGGGACGGGCACATCCCGGTCGGGCTCGATCTCGGTCACCTCGTAGCCGGTGCAGACGTTCGTCTCCGTCGGCCCGTACCAGTTGAACATCCGCACGTCCGGGAGACCCTCCCGCAGCCGGCGCAGGTGCCGGATCGGGAACGGCTCACCCGCGAAGATCACGACCCGCAGCGGAAGGTCCTCCTGATCGAGCAGGTCGCCGCGGTCCATCATGAGGATCAGCGCGGAGGGCACCGAGTACCACACGGAGATCCGCTCGCTGACGACGTGCTCCACGAGCGCGTGCGGCACGTAGGCCGAGCTCTCGGGCACGATCGAGACGCAGCCGCCCACCGCGAACGCCGCGTACAGGTCGAAGACCGACAGGTCGAAGTGAAACGGCGCGTGACTCGAGAAGCGGTCGTCAGGGTGCGCGTCCACTTCGCGCACGGCCCACGTGATGAACGCCAGGGCGTTGCGGTGGCTGATGCACACTCCCTTCGGGACGCCGGTCGAGCCGGAGGTGTAGAGGATGTATGCGAGCTCGTCCTCGCCTCGCTCCGGGGAGGGGAGCCGTGCGCCGTCGAATCCCTCGACCTCCGGCCAGCCTGGCTCTGATCCGTCGCCTGCGAGCAGCGGCAAGTCCGACAGCTCATCCCGGCGCACCTCGCTCGCCGCGCCCTCGCTCGCCACGAGCGCGGCCACGCCGCAGTCGGCCATGATCGTCGCGGCCCGGGCCGGTGGGCTCATCGGATCGATCGGCACGTAGGCCGCGCCGAGCCGCAGCGCCCCCTGCATCGCCGCGATCGTCTTCGCCGACTTGCTCATCCACAGGGCCACGCGGTCGCCGCTGCCGACGCCGAGCTCCGCGAGTGCACGTGCCGCCCGGTTGGCGAGCGCGTCGAGCTCGGCGTAGCTCGTCTCGCCGTGCTCGTCGGTGACCGCCGGGCGGTCCGCGTGGCGCTCGGCGGAGGCCGCCAGGAGCTCCTCGAGCGTCACAGTCCGAGCCCCCGCGCCACCAGGTCGCGCTGGATCTCGGACGTCCCCGAGAAGATCCTGCTGGGGATCGCGTCGCGCAGCGCCCAGCCGACGCCGCTCTGCTCCTGCACGCCAAGTCCGCCGAACAGGTGGATGGCGTCGAGCCCTGACTGAACGGCGCCCTCGCTGACGGCGATCTTCGAGAGCGCGACCTCGAGCGTCGCGGGCATCCCCTGCGACTTCATCCAGCACGCCCGGTGCAGGAGCAGCCTTCCCACGTCCAACCGGAGCTTCATGTCGGCGATGCGGTGGGCCACGGATTGCTGGCGCGCGATCGGCTTGCCGAACTGACGGCGCTGCTTGGCGAAGGCGACGACGTCGTCCAGTTGGCGCGCCATCACGCCAAGGTACTGGGCGAACAGGCAGGCGCGCTCCCACTCCATCGACCCGCTGAAGATCGAGGCGCCGGCGCCCTCGGCGCCGACCCGCCGGCTCTCCGGCACGGGGCAGTCCTCGAAGCGGATCGTGGAGACCGGCGTCCCGGTCAAGCCGATCTTGTCGAAGTGCTCCCCGCGCACGACTCCCGGCGCGTCCGCGTCGACCACGAACGCGCTGATCCCCATGTATCCGTGCTTCGGCTCGGTCGAGGCGTAGACGAGCAGGCAGTCCGCCACCGGCCCATTTGTGACGAACGACTTCTCGCCGGTGAGCCGGTAGGAGTCGCCGTCCCGGAGCGCCCGACACGAGAGCGCGAAGACGTCCGAGCCGGCCTCCGCCTCCGTGATCGCGTTCGCGCCGATCCACTCGCCGCTGGCGAGCCTCGGCAGCACCTCGGCGGCGAGCTCATCGCCCGCGTGCTCGGCGATCGGCATCGCCACCGCGAACAGGTGGGCGCACACGGCGAACACGAGGCCGGTGTCGTGGCAGCCGCGCGAGAAGCCCTCCACGGTGTGCGCGACCGTCAGAGCGTCGAGTCCACGACCGCCGAGGCGCTCGGGGATCGAGAGGCCGACGAGGCCCCACTCCGCACACAGGCGCCACTCCTCACGCGAGAAGTACGCCTGCCGGCCGCGCTCGGCGAGGAGCGGGTTCAGACGCTCCTCGGCGAACCGGCATGCCTCGTCATGCAGGCGCTCCTGCTCTTCTGTCCACGCAAAATCCACCCTGGGAGCCCTTTTGGGCGAGTCTATGTCGGCGCCCTGAGCTGCGCAATGCATGCGGCGGATAGGTGAGCTGTCCTTCGTCGACGACTGCAAACGGGGTGAGCTCGTGCGGCGTCGTGCCGCCGCCCGGGCCGATGTGCACGACTTCCCATCCCCGGCTCGCCATGTGGTCGGCGTAGCCACGAAAGCCCTCCACGCGCCAACCGCCGTTTGGACCCTCGGGAGCCGGCCGCCGTCGTCCTCCTAGCTCGGGCAGGTGGTGGTAGGCGAGTCCGTGCCGCAACAGCTCGCGTGCGAGTACCTCCTGGTTGAACCACGGCATGCGGCGCGAGGCGGGGTGTCTGCGCGCGTCGGAGACCTGCTCGACCCCGACGGAGCGCAGGAGCCGAACGAGCTCCACCAGCTCGTGCGTCGAGTGTCCCACCGAGAAGATGCGCGTCACCGCCACACCCAAGTTGTAGCCGGCGTTTCGCCACAAGCGCCGCCCTGGGCGAAGTATGCTGCCACGCGCAGGGGGCCAGCCCATGAATTCCAGCAGCTTCGAGGCGAAGGCGCAGGGCAGTGTGCTCGACGCGTTTCAGGTCGAGCTTCTGGCCGGGCTGCAGCCCTACGGGCAACAGGTGCGCTTCCCGCCGGGGAGCGGATCTTCGCTCGCAACGAGGCGAGCGACGCGTTCTACGTGATCGACGAGGGGGAGGTGCGGCTCGAGGCGCACTCGGAGGAGCTCGACACCGACTCGGTGTTCGACTACGCCGGCGCAGGATCGTTCCTCGGCATAACGAGTGTGCTCGCCGGAACGCCGCACTCGCTGAGCGCGTTCGCGCAGACCGACGTCGTGGTCCGTCGCTTCTCGACCGAAGGCCTGAAGCGGCTCTTCCGCGAGGACCCCGTGACCGGAGTCGACGTGCTGCGCTCGCTTGCCAGGGAGACCGCAACGCAGCTGCATCGCGCGAACCGGCGACTCGCGGAGCAGCTGGCCGAGGGCTGGGACGAGGAGCGCATCGACCGGCTGCTGGAGGCGATCGCGCACGCGATCGCGGCCCGCGCCGACGAGCTCGGGCGCTTGTCCGTCGAGCAGACGCAGATGGGCAACGCCGCCGACAAGGCGCTGAAGATCGAATACGGCTCGCTCGGCGTATATCGGGCGCTCGCCGGCAAGCCCGGTCACGGCCCGCTTCGCGAGGACAAGGAGCGCCGCATCACCGAGATGGCATCTCCCGTGGGTGTGATCGTCGCGCTGGTCCCGGTCACGAACCCGGTGCCCACGTTCGTGAACAAGGCTCTGATCGCCCTGAAGACCCGCAACGCGATCATCCTCAGCTGCCATCGGCGGGCGCAGGAGCTTGGGAACGAGACGGGCGCGATCATCGCGGGCGTGCTGGCCGAGCACGGTGCTCCCGAGGGGATCGTCCAGTGGATCCGCCGGCGCACGAGCCGCCGCAAGACCGCCACGCTCATGAGCCATGAGGACGTCGGTTTGATCCTCGCAACCGGGGGCCCGGCGATGGTCAAGGCTGCCTACAGCTCGGGCAAGCCGGCGATCGGAGTCGGTCCCGGGAACGCCCCCGCCTGGATTGCGCGTGACGCCGATCTCGATGCCGCCGCGAGAGCCGTCATCGACAGCAAGTCGTTCGACTACGGGATCCTTTGCGGGTCCGAGCAGCACCTCGTGGTCGACCGCGCGGTACATGACGAGTTCGTCGCTGCGCTCGAGCGACACGGCGCGATCGTGCTGGACGACGCGGAGACCGCGCGCTTCATGGCCGGGGCCTTCAACGAGCGAGGAGACCTGCTCATGGACCACGTCGGCCAGCCGGCCGGCAAGATCGCCGCCGGCGCCGGGCTCGAGCGCGACGGAGACTTTCGCCTGATCGTCTTCCGTGCGGATGCCTCGCGACCGGAGGGCGCTCAGGCGCGCGAGCGGCTGGCGCCAGTGCTCTCCATGTTCACCGTCGCGGACGACGACGCCGCGATCGCCCTCTGCCGGGCGCTGCTCGCCTACGAGGGTGCCGGCCACACGGCGAACATCCACACCGACGATCCTGACCGGATCGAGCGCTTTGCCCGCGCAATGCCGACGAGCCGCATCCTCGTGAGCGTGCCGTCTGCGATGGGCGCCTCGGGCGTGGGAAGAGCGGTCACGGGCCTCGAGCTCGCCTTCATGCTCGGCTGCGGCACGTGGGGCGGGAACTCGACCACCGACAACATCACGTACGAGAACCTCTTGAACGTGAAGCGGCTCGCGAGGGCGCTCTAGCCGGAAGGCGCGCGGCGCCTATCCCACGGTCCGATCATCCCGGCGCGCGAGCAAGATAGCGCTTGCCTGCGCGGACCGTGACGGACTTGCGGCGGCGAAAGTCCCGCACGCTGACCGTTCCTCGCGTGACCTTCGTGAGCGTGCCGTCGCAGCGGTCGAGCACCGTCCAGTCGGTGCCGCGGACGGTGGCAGCGCTGTAGCGCCCGCGCGTGCGGAAGCGCCCACGCCCGCTCCCGCGCAGGCGGCGCACGGTGCGCTTGGACCGGGATGCCCCGGCACCCACGGAGCTTCGCTTGCCGCGCCGGCGACCGCATGGACGGAAGCTCGACCCCTTCAGCCGCAGCTCCGTGAGGCCGCTGCGGGACTGCAGCACCTGGAAGACCCCGGAGAGGAAGTTGCTCGACTGCGAGGTGCCCTTCGAGTCGCTTGCGCTCGTGAGGCGTACCGTCCCGCGCCGGGTGTCGAGGAGCGAGCCCACGGGAATCTGCCGGGCCTCACTCAATGGCGCGAACCTTCGCCCCTTGAGGCCCGGGACGGAGGCGCTCGCGCGCGCCGCCCCGCCGGGCACGCTGACGAACACCTGACCGCTCACCGGCTCGACGTTCACGGTCTTCGCGAGCACCGGCTGCGAAAGCGCGCCCACGACGGTGAACGTCCGCCGCGCGGCGTCGATACCGAAAGTCGAGGCAGGGCTCGCGTCGACGTTGCCCGCCTGATCGATGGCGCGCACCTCGAAGGTGTGGGTGCCGCGGCCGAGAGGTGGAGTCGTATAAGGCGAGCTGCAGGGGATGAAGGGTCCGCCGTCGATGCGGCATTCGAAGCGCGACCCCGGCTCGGTCGACGTGAACTCGAACGTCGGCGTGTTGTCGGCCGTCGGTCCCGAGGGGCCCGCGGTGATCATGGTCTCCGGTGGATCGCGGTCGACCGGAGGGCGTGGCGGCGGCGCCGTGACCGTGAAGCTCTGGCTGGCGGGAGATGGGTCGACGTTGCCCGCGGCATCTCGCGCCCGTACCTCGAAGGTGTGGGGCCCCGGCGCCAGCGTGGCCGTGGTGTGCGAGCCGGCGGAGCTGCAGGGTGCGAACGCGGCGCCGTCCACCCGGCATTCGAAGGTCGACCCTGGCTCGGTCGAGGTGAAGGTGAAGGTCGGCGTGGCGTCGGTTGTCGGACCGGAGGGGCCACCGGTGATCGCCGTGTCCGGCGGCATTGTGTCGGCGCCCAGCGTGTAGCTCGGCGTGGTGACCGGCGTGGGGTCGGAGGTCGTGGCGATCGTCCAGCTGTGCGGGCCGGTCGTAGAGTTGGTGGCGTTCGTGACCGTGATCGTGAAGCGCTCGCCCGGCT
>JAPSGP010000466.1 GCA_031177445.1 Acidimicrobiia bacterium | reverse complement strand
ATCGTGTGGGGCCAGCCCGGGACGAATGGTCAGCACGCCTACTACCAGCTCATCCATCAGGGGACCCGGTTGATCCCCTGCGACTTCATCGGCTTCGTGCACGCCGAGCACGAGCTCGGTAGACACCAGGACCTCCTGTTCGCCAACTTCGTCGCCCAGACCGAGGCCCTGGCGTTCGGCAAGACGAGCGAAGAGGTGGCGGCCGAGGGTGTGCCCGACTTCCAGGTGCCGCACCGGACCTTCCGAGGCAACCACCCGACGAACTCGATCGTCGCCGAGCGGCTCACGCCCTATGTCCTCGGGCAGCTCGTGGCCATGTACGAGCACAAGGTGTTCACCCAGGGGACGATCTGGCACATCAACTCGTTCGACCAGTGGGGGGTCGAGTTGGGCAAAGCACTGGCCCAGCGCGTCATCCCCGAGCTGGAGGCGTCCGAGGAGCCCGACCTCTCACACGACAGCTCGACCAACGCGCTGATCCGTCGCTACCGGAGGTTGCGGGCCCGGTGAGCATGACGGTCCACGACACCGAGCTGCGCGACGGCCTGGTCGTCACCGATCCGCGGGCGCCGGCGCCCGATCCCGAGGGCGTCGTCGGCGAGGCCATCAACGCGATCCGGTTCCTGGCGATCGACGCGGTCGAGAAGGCGGGCTCGGGCCACCCGGGCACGCCGATGGGGCTGGCGCCGCTCGCCTACCGCCTGTACACGCGCTACCTGCGCCACGATCCCGCAGACCCTGCGTGGATCGACCGCGACCGCTTCGTGCTCTCCGGTGGGCATGCCTGCATGCTGCAGTACGCCGCGCTGCACCTCGCGGGCTACGACCTGACGACCGCCGACCTCGAGCAGTTCCGGCAGTGGGGCTCGCGCACACCCGGCCATCCCGAGCGCGACGCCACGCCCGGGATCGAGATCAACACCGGCCCCCTGGGGCAGGGGTTCGCCAACGCCGTCGGCATGGCGATCGCCGAGCGCATGCTGGCGGCCCGCTTCAACCGTCCCGGCCACAGCATCGTCGACCATCGCACGTGGGCCATCGCCGGCGAGGGCGACATGATGGAGGGCATCTCGAGCGAAGCGGCTTCGCTCGCCGGCCGCCTCGGGCTCGGCCTCGGCAAGCTGACGGTGTTCTTCGACGCCAACCACATCTCGCTCGAGGGTGCCGCCGACGTCGAGTTCAAGGAGAACGTCGCCGATCGCTTCGACGCCTACGGCTGGCACGTCACCACGGTGCACAGCGTCAACGACCTCGACGCGCTCGACGTCGCCGTCGACGAAGCCGTGCGCGACGAACGGCCGAGCCTCGTGATCGTGCACAGCAACATCGGGTACGGCTCGCCGGTCCAGGACACCGCCAAGGCCCACGGCGCTCCCCTGGGCGAGGCCAATGTCGCTGCCACCCGCCAGAAGCTCGGTTGGCCGTACCCGCCGTTCACCATTCCCGACGCGGTGTACGCGCACTGGAGCTCGCTGGTCGACGCGCGCGCCGGCCACCACGCCGAATGGGACGAACGCTTCGGCCGCTATCAGGGAGCGGAACCGGCGCTCGCGGCCGAGCTCACCCGGGTGATGGCCGGGCGCCTGCCCGACGACTGGGAGCGGGCGCCGCTGCCCGCGTTCGCGGCCGGTAGCAAGGAAGCGACCCGCAAGTCCGCCGGTTTAGTGCTGAACGCCTACGCAGAGACGGTCCCAGAGTTGGTGGGCGGCTCGGCCGACGTCGCACCGTCCACCGAAACCCAGCTCGTGAAGTACGGCGACGTGAACACCGGCGACTGGGCCGGGCGCAACCTCCATTTCGGCGTGCGTGAGCACGCCATGGGCGCGCTGTGCAACGGCATGGCGGCGCATGGCGGCTTCCGGCCGTACTGCGCGACGTTCTTCAGCTTCTACGACTACATGCGCGAGGACGTCCGCCTCGCCGCGCTGATGCAACTGCCGGTCGTGTTCGTTTTCACGCACGACTCGATCGCGCTGGGCGAAGACGGCCCGACCCACCAGCCGGTCGAGCACCTTGCCGGGATGCGGGCGATGCCGGGCCTGCGCACGATCCGTCCCGCCGACGCCAACGAGTCGATGCTGGCATGGCGCGCCGCCATTGCCCACGACGGCCCGACATGCCTGGTGCTGTCGCGCCAGGGGCTCCCGGTGATCGACCCGGCGGCGCTGAGCGTCGCCGCGGGCGCGTCGGTGGTCGCTCCCGGCGACGACGCCGCCATCGTCGCCACCGGGTCCGAGGTCTCGCTAGCGCTCGCCGCCCGCGAGCTGCTCGCCGGCGAGGGCATCGGGGCGCGGGTTGTCTCGATGCCGTGCTGGGAGCTGTTCCGGGCGCAGTCGACGGTCGAGCGCGACGCGGTGCTGCCGCCGGCAATGCCGACGCTGGCGGTCGAAGCCGCCGCGCCCACGGGCTGGCACGAGTTCGCCGACGACGTCGTCGGGCTCACGCGCTTCGGCGCCTCGGCGCCCGGCCCCGTGGTCTACGAGAAGCTGGGGTTCACCCCCGAGAACGTCGCCGACCACGTGCGCCGGTTGGTGCGGTGAGGGCGCGGTGAGGGTCGCGATCGCTGCCGATCACGCCGGGCTCCCGATGCGACCGCGCGTGGCCGACACGGT
>JAPSGP010000465.1 GCA_031177445.1 Acidimicrobiia bacterium | reverse complement strand
ATCGGCGTCGACCCGCACGACGGTCGGCGTCTGACCGACCTCTGGCGGGTAACAGGTGGCGATCCACACGTCGCCGGACGGATCGGCCGTGATGCCGCATGGAGCGAGGCCGCCCCCCACGACCGTTGCCTCGCCCGTCGACGGATCGATCCGGGAGATCGTGTGGTCGCCGGCGTTCCGGATCTCGCCGGAGTCGACGTCCCGGACAACGTGGTGCATGACCCAGACGTAGCCGCCGGAGGCCACGACGATGTCGGCCCCGGCTCCAATGGGAAAGACATCGGTTGGCTTCAGCGTGTCCGGGTTGATCCGGACGAGGCTGTCCGGCAGCACCTCCGGCAGCGGCTCGTCGCGACTCGCCCAGGCAACCGCGACCGCGCCCGCCCCGAGCGCGAGAAACCCGGCCACGGCAAGTCCGATGCGCCTGCGTCGATCGGGTCCTCGGCGCGCGGGCGGCGGCGATAACCGACGCGAGCGATCGGCTGTCGTCGCGGTGCCCGCCGGCTGCGAGACGGGCTTCGCGAGGAGCGCGCGATAGGTTGCGTCGGTCGCCGGCGAGGGGTATGCGCCGAGCTCCTCGGTAAGGACCTGTCGGCATCGCTCGTACACGGCGAGGGCCTCGGCGCGGTTCCCGGCGGCTGCTCGTGCTTCCATCAGCCGCCGGTATCCGCTCTCGCGTAGGGGGGCGAGCGCGATCAGCCGCTCGGCGATGCCGACCGCTGCGGGTGCGTCGCCGGCGCGGAGGTGTGCGTCGGCGAGGGTCGCGAGCGACCGATCCCGGGTCTCCTCCAGGTCTCGCCGCTTCGCCTCGACCCACGCGCCGTCCTCGCCGGGAAGGAACGGCCGCTGCAACAGCGCGCTCGCGCGCGCGGCGCGCTCGCGCGCGCGGTCGAGGTCGTCGTCTTCGAGCGCCTGCTCGGCGTCGTGCGTGGCGTTCGCCGCTTCGTGGACGTCGACCCAGGTTCCCTCCGGCAGCTCGAGCCGGTAACAGCCGAATGCGGCAGTCAGCAGCGAGGGGCCGGTGACGCCGTGCTGTGCCAGCAGGCGCCGCAGCTTGCTCGCGAGGACCGTGAGGGCTTTCTCCCAGGTCACGGGCGGCGTCTCGCTCCAGAGCGCTTCTGCGAGCTCGTCGCGCGGGACCGGCCGACCGTTCTCCGCCACGAGGTAAGCGAAGAACAGGCGACCCTGGCGGCCGCCGAGCTGCGACTCGTCGATCACGCCGTCGGCGAACTCGATGCTGATCCGGCCGATTAGCGAAATCCTCACTGACGCGACCGCCTAGCCCGTGGTGTTGCCCGAATCTTGCCGCCGTCTAGCTGCGTCTCCTTACGGTCGGCCGGAGCGATGGTGAGAACGCTACTCCAATGTGACTGTGGTTTCGAGGCCTCGGCCGACGATGAGGACTCGCTCGTCGTCGAGATCCGGCGTCACGCCCGAGACGAGCACGGCATGACGCTCTCGCTCGACGATGCACTGCTGCTGGCCTCGCGCGCACTCGCGGTCGAGAGCTCTGGCCGCGGACACCATTCGCGCAGGAGACGTCCGACGAAAGGAGGAGAGATGAAGGAGAGTGGAGGGCCCCGATGAGAAGGACTCGTCACACGTCTCGTGGCGGCGACCGGGGCTCTTCGTGCTCGTTCTCGAGAGCGGGAATGTCCGCGTTGTGTGTTCACGCCGACCTACATCCGCTCCTCGTCAACCGTGAGCAAAGGAGGAGAAATGAGGAAGTTCACGCTGATCAAGGGGACGCTCGCCGCGGCCGCGGTCGCGCTGCTGCTGGCGCCTGCGGGTACGGCCCACAACCGCGCGCACATCGTCCTGCCCGACGGCACGTGCATGATCGTCGGCTCGGAGAAGTCCGTGACCGTCCCGGAATGGACGCCGAAGTCGTCGCTCCAGCCCGACGGGAATGTGTACCTGGATCTCCGTCCCGAGACCTACCCGGCGGACGAGATCGGAACGGCGTTCGCGGCGGACGAGGGCAACTCCCGCTTGCAAAAGGGGCCCTGCCCCTAGGCGGAAGAGGTGTGAGGGGGAGGCGTTCGGCGCCGCCCCCTCACCGTCCGGGTCTGCACATCTCGCGACTGTCGTGCGATGCGTACACGCCGACCACAGCGTCTACACCACCCTGCGCACCGGCGTGATGAAGACGCCCGGCTCCAAGATGATCGTGATCTCCACGGCCGGCCAGGGCGCCGACAGCCCGCTCGGCCGGCTCCGAGCACGCGCCCTCGCACAACCGAAGGTCCAACGCCGCGGCGGCTTCACGGACGCGCACGGGCCTAACCTGCGCATGCTCGAAATGGTCGCTGCCGGAGGACGCCAGCGACGGCCACCCGACGAAGTTCGCGGCGGGCTCGTGCTTCCATATTGCAACGGCGCGGCTTCGTCGTGCCCGCGCTGATCACGGAGTGCGCGAGCGGCGTACCGTACCGCGACCTCGTGCTGCAGCGGGTGTGCGAACCGGGGCTGGTCTCGAGGACACGGCCATTCCTCCGCTCGGACGAGCTGCCGGTCCGCGCGGCTGTCTCTTCGCCGTTGGCGCCCGGACCAACGTGCTTGTCGTCATTCAGATCGCCTCCTCCAACCGTGGGGGCGACCGGCGAGCGGACAGACC
>JAPSGP010000176.1 GCA_031177445.1 Acidimicrobiia bacterium | reverse complement strand
CGGGGTGCACATCGCTGGCCCGACACACCGCCAGCGTGTTGCCGAGCTGCTCGGCGACGCCGGTGATCGCAGTGTTGAGGCGCTGGGTGGCGCGGCGGTCAGAGGCGGGCCGTTCGATGGTCACCAGCGTGCACGCGGCCATGAGCGTCGCCATCCACGTGCGGAAGTCCTTCGCGGTCACGTCGATGTCGGCCCGCGCCCGCAGGTACTCGTTCACGTCGGTCGAGCTGACGCTGCACACGTCGCCGGCTTCGTCGACGTACTGGAACAGCATCTGTCCCGGAAGCTCCTGGCACTTCCGGACGATGCGCGCCAATCTGCGATCGTTCAGCGTGACCCGATGTTCGCGCCCGCTCTTCCCGCGGAACACGAAGCTGACACTGGCAGCGCGGAATTGCGCGTGACGGTTCCGCAGGGTGGTGAGCCCGTACGAGCCGTTGTCCTTCGCGTACTCCTCGTTGCCGACGCGGATCATCGTGAGCTCGAGGAGACGCACGACCGCGGCCACCACCTTCTCACGCGGGAGGCCCGACGCCCCGAGGTCGCGCGCGACGCTGCGCCGCAGCCCCCCGAGGGCGGCGCCGAAGTCGGCGAGCCGGTCGAATTTCGCCTGCTCCCGTACCTCGCGATAGCGCCGGTGGTAGCGGTACACCTTGCGGCCCTTGCTGTCGCGGCCGGTCGCTTGCAGATGGCCGCGGGGATCGGGACAGATCCACACGTCGACCCACGCCGGCGGGATCGCCAGCGCCTTGATGCGGGCGACGATTTCGTCGTCGATGACGCGAGCACCGGCGGCATCGAGGTACACGAAACCCCGACCGGCCCGGCGTCGCCGGATCCCCGGTTCCGCGTCGGTCGTGTAGCGGAGGCTCGGTTCCGCGAACAGGACCACCCCGTCGGTCATGGCGGATGCGTTCCCATACGTCCCACCGGCCGAAACCGATAGGCGTACGGGGACGCGCCGGCAGGCCGCCGGCTAAGGCAACTTGCGCCGCGCCTTCTCGACGGCGCGATCCGCGGCACTGGCAGCTCGCTCCGCTGCCTCGAGGTCGTTGCGCACTCGTCGGGCTGCCGACTGCGCCTCTCGGAGCGCCGCCTGCGCCTGATCGAGCTCGGCGCGCCGGTCGTCGAGCACCTGCTCCGCCTCGCCGACCTTCACCGCGAGCTCGGAGGCGCGCTGCGCGGCGCGCCGGGCCTCCGCTTCGGCGGATTCGAGCGCGACGCGGGCAGCGACATCGGGAGCCGGTTTCGGCTCTCGTGCCTCCGCGACCGCGCGCTTGTCGGCCGTGGCCTTCGCCTTGGGTGCTCGGCCCCCTTGGACGAGCGAGAGCGTGGCAATCTCGGGGAACCCGACCGCACCCTCCACCTCTCGCACCAGGCGGCCGGCGCGCACCACCTCCCCGATCGACTCGTCGGCGCTCCCGGCTTCGAGGGTGGCGGTGATCGCGTCGCGATGGGCTTCGGGGTTGGCGGTGATCTCGCCGGCCAGCGCGAGTGCGGCGTCAGCTGCGGCGTCGAGCGCCGCCCGCCGCTCGGCAGTTGCCTCCCGTAGCCGATCGGCTCCGCCGGTCGCCGCACGCGACTGCACGCGACGCAACTCGGCCCCGCGCTCGATCAGCTCGTCGACGAGCTCCGGATGGGCGCGCGCGAGCTGGTTCAGCGCCCACGCCGCGGTCGTGGGCCGGCGCGCCTCGGCGAGCTGCTTGGCCGCAGTGGCGTCGCCGCCGGTCCGCAGCTCGGCAGCGAGCGACTTCCGCGTGCCGACGAACTCCTTCGGTGTGACGCCATAAAGCTCGTCGAGCGCATGGTCGAGATCCCGCGCCTCCGGCAACGGACCTCCTTGGTCGCATTCGCAAGCTCATGCTCCTGCGGTGGCGGTCGGCAAAGCCGCCGCCACCGCGCACGAGCCTAGAAGTGTCGTTGGAGCCCCAGACGGGGAACCTTCGACCAGCACCAGCGAGAAGGAGGTACGGCCGTGGCTCGATCGTTGTGGACCGGTTCGGTGAGCTTCGGGCTCGTGAACATCCCGGTCCGGGTGTTCCCCGCGATCCACGAGCACGACGTGCGCTTCCACCAGCTCGCGCCCGACGGCTCCCGCATCCACTACAAGCGCGTGTCCGAGAAGACGGGCCGGGAGGTCCAGTACGAGGACATCCGCAAGGGCTACGAGACCGCGCGCGGCAAGTACGTCGTGTTCGAGCAGGAAGAGCTGAAGGAGCTCCGCCCGCGTTCTACCAAGACCATCGACATCGAGGACTTCGTCGCCCTCGACGAGATCGACCCGCTGTTCTTCGAGCGCACGTACCACCTCACTCCCAACGGCGACGCCGCCGCCAAGGCGTATGCGCTCCTGACCCAAGTGATGGAGGATCGCCAGCGCATCGGCATCGGCAAGGTCGTGATGCGCGACAAGCAGTACCTCTGTGCGATACGGCCGTACGGAAAGGGCCTCGCCATGTCGACGATGCTGTTCGCCGACGAGGTCGTCGACCAGTCCGACGTCGAGGGCATCCCGTCACGCAAGCCGAACGTGTCCTCCCGCGAGAAGCAGCTCGCGGCCCAGATCGTGGACTCGCTCGAGCGGACCTGGGACCCGAAGCGCTACCACGACACCTACCAGGAGCAGCTGCGCGACATCATCAAGGCCAAGCAGAAGGGCGGGACCATCGAGCTCGAGGAGGAGCCCGAGGAGACGGGCAAGGTCGTCGACCTCATGGCGGCGCTGGAAGCCAGCCTGAGTCGCAAGCGCGCCGGCGGATCGACGGCGCGCTCGGGCCGGACACAGACGGGACGCAAGCGCTCGACTCGCACCAGCGGGCGCACGACCAAGAAGCGCGCTCCGGCGAAGCGGGCGACCCGCACGAGCACGCGGACCCGCACGCGTCGCAGCGCGTAACGACGAGGTGACGTTGTGACCGACGACATGCCCGCCCGGGCGTGCGTGTTCGCGCCGTCGCCGATCCTGACCATCACCGTCGAGGCCGTCGCCGACGACGAGGACGCCGGCGACATCCATCTCCATGCCGGCGGCCAGGGATTCTGGATCTCGCGCCTGCTGGTCGAGGCCGGCGTCGACGTGAAGCTGTGCGGCTCGTTCGGCGGCGAGGTGGGCGAAGTGGCGCGGACGCGGATCGAGGACGAGGGGGTCGCTGTCCGCGCCGTCGACACCGCCGGCACCAACGGGGCGTACGTGCACGACCGCCGTTCCGGGGAGCGGGTCGAGATCGCGGACATGCCCGCGGCCGCATTGTCACGCCACGAGGTGGACGAGCTCTACGGCACCACGCTGATCGAGGCGCTCGAGGCCGACGTCACCGTGCTCGGCGGGCACCCGGACGAGAAGGTGGTGCCGCCCGACACCTACCGGCGCCTGGCGACCGACTTGCGCACCAACGGGTGCATCGTGGTCGCCGACCTCTCCGGCCAGCAACTGCAGTCTGCGCTCGAAGGTGGTCTCACGGTGCTGAAGGTCAGCGACCAGGAGCTCGAGCGGGACGGGCTCGCGCCGACCCACGACGTGGGCGCGATCGAGACCGTGATGCACGATCTCGCCGCCACCGGCGCGCAATCGGTCGTCGTGACGCGGGCCGACGCTCCCGCGTTCGCGCTCGTCGACGGCGCGCTGCTGACGGTCACCGCGCCGCCGCTCGAACCGCTCGACCATCGCGGCGCAGGCGACTCCTTCACTGCCGGAATGGCCGCGGCGTTGGCGCACCGCGACGACATGATCGACGCGCTCCGCTTCGGCGCAGCTGCCGGCGCGATCAACGTCACCCGTCACGGCCTGGCCACCGGTGGCCGGGATGAGATCGAGCGGATGGCGGAGCGGGTGGAGATCACGCCCGGTGCGCCGCGAGCCCGCGGCAACGAGCATGACGTCGACACCACCGAGGGCTAGGAGGTCGCATGCTCGCCCTGATCACGAACGACGACGGCATCGACAGCCCCAACGTCGCGCCCGAGGAGCTGCGCGGCATCGAGCGCGCCCGCCTGGCGTCGTCCGGGGCGGTGCAGACGGTGGTCACTGAGCCAGGGGCGGGCTACGTCAAGCTCGCATACCGGGGCGTGGACGCCGAGCTGGAGCCCGGCACGGACGCCGCCCTCCTCGCCGGCGGGTTCGCCAGTTTCACGCCTCTTCGGCCGGTGTGCGAAGCCGATGAGGTTGGTAAGGACTTGGGGCGAAAGACCTTGGTTTCCCGTTGAGGGATTTTGGCTAGGTTCTCCGTATGCCGGGATGGGGGTGGGCAGCCATCGGGACCGTCACCCTGGGGACCTACGTCTTCACGTTCGCCATGTGCCGGGCGGCCGCCCACGCCGACGCCGAGAACGAAGCGGCGGGCGTCGCGGCTATGCGGCGAGGAGATCGGCGTACTCAGGGTGCTCGTCGATGAAACGGGCGACGTACTGACAGCGAGCCACCACGCGCTCGCCGCGGCTGCGGGCATCGTCGAGCGCTCGTTGTACGAGCCGCTTTGCGTACCCGCCTTCACGGCGGTCGCGATCGACCTCGGTGTGCAGGAACGTGACGGTGTCGCCGAGTCGTGAGTAGGTGACCCGGCCGATCACCTGGTCGTCGTCGGAGATCTCGTAGCGCAGCCGAGCCGGGTTGTCGCGAACCGATATCGCCATCAACCGCTCCTTTGTCTGCCTCTCACTACCCCGGCAACGTCGTTGCTATTCCCAGCGGTCGTTTCGAGCCCGCGTGTCCCGGGAACCGTGTAGGCACCAGCCCCGCGGAGGCCGTGATGCCCACGTCCGTCGACACCGCCGACGTCCAGCGACTGCTCGAGGAGGGCGCACAAGTCATCGAGGCGCTGCCCGCGTCCGCGTACGACCGCGAGCACCTGCCCGGTGCTCGCAACATCCCGCTGGACGAGCTGCAGCCCGACGCGGTCGCTTCGTTCGCTCGCGACCGGCCGACCGTCGTCTACTGCTACGACTACCAGTGCGACCTCAGTGCCCGGGCCGCCCATCGCCTGGAGACGATGGGCTTCACCGACGTCTACCACTACACCGCGAGCAAGGCGGCGTGGCTAGGGCTCGGGCTACCGGTGGAAGGCACGGTGTCGTCGACCGCCCGGGCCGGGAGCATCGCCCGCCGCGACGTTCCCCGCTGCTACCTGGGCGAGAAGGTCGGCGACGTGCGCGAGCGGTTCGACGACGCTGGCGTGTGTGTCGTCGTCGACGACGACGAGGTCGTGCTCGGCGTCGTGCGCGAGGAGGTCGCCGGGTTGCCGGGCGAGACGCTCGTCGACGACGTGCTGCAGCCGGGCCCGGCCACCGCCCGGCCGAGCATCACCGCCGACGAGCTCGCCCGCAATCTCGACGAAGATGGTCGGCCCCACATCCTCATCACCACGTTGGAGGGACGGCTCCTCGGGCTGATCCGGCGCGCCGACCTGTATGGCGAGCACTGACGCGCTCGGGACACCCGAGCGGCTCGAGCTCGGCTACTGGCTCTCGAGCGAGGAGCACGACGCCCGAACGTTGGTGGCGAACGCAGTTGCGGCCGAGGCGTTCGGTTTTGGCACCGCCATGATTTCCGATCACTTCCACCCGTGGGTGCCGGAACAGGGGCAGAGCGCGTTCGCCTGGACCGTGCTCGGCGGCATCGCGACCGCCACTCGCAAACTGCGCGTCGGTACCGGCGTGACGGCACCGATCCACCGGCTGCACCCGATGACCATCGCCCACGCCGCCGCCACGGTCGAGGTGATGATGCCGGGCCGTTTCTTCCTCGGCCTCGGCAGCGGCGAGCGTCTCAACGAGCAGGCGACCGGGGAACGGTGGCCGGCGCCCAAGGAACGCCGGGCTCGCCTCGAGGAGGCGCTCGACGTGATCCGCCGGCTGTGGACCGGGCGTCCCGTGAGCCACGAGGGCGAGCACTTCACGCTGGAGCGCGCCCAGCTGTTCACCCGGCCGGCGAGCCCGCCACCGATCGTGCTCGCGGCCGGGGGGAAGCAGTCGGCCCGGCTCGCCGGTCGTGCCGCCGACGGGTTGGTCGGGGTACACGACGATCCCCACATCGTCGAGGCCTTCGAGGCCTCCGGGGGCACCGGCAAGCCTCGGCTCGCCCAGGTGCACCTGTGCTGGGCGCCATCGGAGGCCGAGGGGCGCCGCACGGCGCGGCACTGGTGGCCGATCGCGGGCATCCCGGAGCCGCTGCTGGCCGAGCTCGCAACGCCGTCACAGTTCGCCGCCGCCGCCCGCGCCGTCACCGAGGACGCCGTCGCCGAGCACGTCACCTGCGGGCCGGATCCCGAAGCGCATCTGGCTGCGATCAAGCGATTCGTCGCCGCCGGCTACACCACGGTGTACCTGCACCAGATCGGGCCCGAGCAGTGCGGCTTCCTCCAGTTCGCCCGCAAGGAACTGCTTCCGCGGCTCCCGGCGAACTGAAGCGGCA
>JAPSGP010000032.1 GCA_031177445.1 Acidimicrobiia bacterium | reverse complement strand
ACCGAGCCGCGCCCACGCCCCGATTCCGAGCCCGCCGGCGCTCGTACTCGTCGAGGATCTCGGTCGAGAACCGGGTGGCGAGGCTCTCGCGCGCGGCGCGCTCGGCGTCGATCTCCTTGTCGATCACAGCTTCTGCCTCTGTGAGCGCAGTCGCGAGCGCGCTGGCTTCGCCGCGCAGCTCGCCGGCGCGGGTCTCGAGCCCGTTCACCGTCGCATCGAAGGCTTCGCGCCGTTCCATGATTTCGAGCTCGCGGTCCTCCAGGCTGCCGCGGTGCCGGCGCAGCGAGTCGACGTCGGCCTGTAACGCCTGGAGCTCCCGCGGCGAGGTGATCTCACCCGAGTACAGCTTGCGCTCGACTTCGGCGGCCTTCGACTCGAGCGACGTCGCCTCGTCATCGAGGCGATGCTCCTCCCGGGCGGCTTCGTCGCGTTGCGGGCGCACATCGGCGAGCTCGCGCTCGGCCTGGGTGAGATCGCGCTCGACCGTGGCGAGCTTGTCGCGTTCGGGGAGCGTGTCTCGCCGGTGACGGAGACGGTCGAGTCCGAGATCGAGGTCCTGCAGCTCGAGAAGCGTGTCGAGCGTGACCCCGGCCTCGGCGTCCGCGCTCACCGGTTCGGGAAGACCGGCGGGATCACGACGTCCGGAACCGAGACCTGCGGGCGAGTGTTCGGTGATTGTGGCTGCTGCTGCCCAGGCTGAGGGATGGTGTTCGGCGGCAGGACGCCGCCAGGGTTCGTCGGCGTCGTCGGCAGGCCCGGGGTGAACGGCCCTGGTCCTTGCGGCAGGGTCTGCACCGGCTGTTCGATCCGACCGCCGTCGGGGTTGATGCGCTTGCCGGGAGCGTTGCACGACGGCCCCGCCTGCGGGAATGGGCGATCGGGTGTGTTCGCCAGCGCGTCGTCCATGAACGTCTTCCAGATGGTCAGGGGCACTTCCGCACCGAAGCCCGCCTTTCCCTTCGCAAACTCGCCGGTCGGGTTCTCGGCGTCGCCGTGCCATACGAACGCCACCAGGTCGGAGGTGCCGCCGAGGAAGGCAGCGCTCGCCTTGTCGTCGTTCGTGCCCGTCTTGCCGAAGGCGTCGTGGCCGACCGGCCCCTGGCCCTCGGCAGTGCCTCCCTGGCCGAAAGGTCCGTGCAGCACGTCGACGGCGCACGCGGCGACGTCGGGCTCGAGCACCCGCTCGCCCGGACGTCTGGTCTCGTCGAAGATGAGACGGCCTCGTGCATCCTCGACCTTCCACACGAAGACCGGATCGTGGCGCTCGCCCCCCGCAGCGAGCGTCGCTGCCACCGTCGCCATCTCGATCGGCCTGACCGAGATGACGCCGAGCGTGAGGGTGGGCACGGCCCAGTTCTCGAACAGCTGGCGGCCGTCGACGTTCGGGCGCATGCCCAGCTTGGTCGCCATGTCCGCAACCTTGTCGAGACCAACGGAGCCCGACGCATTCACGAAGGCGCAGTTCACCGAGCCCGTCGTCGCCTGTCGCAAGCTCAGCACCCCTCCGCCACCGGCGTTGGCGATGGGCGGTTCTCCCGGATGGCTCTTCAGGCGGCAGCCGCTGTTCCCGTCGACGATGTCGTTGGGCGAGTACCCGTTCGCCAGCAGCGTCGCGAGCGTGACGACCTTGAAGCTCGACCCCACCTGCTCGCCCGGCCCGTCCGTGACGAGGTTGAACACCGACTCGTTGTAGCCTCGGCTGTCGACCATGGCGCGCACGTAGCCCGAGCGCGGGTCCATTACCGCAATCCCCGCTTCGAGCTCCGGGTGAGCAGTTCGCAGCCCGACCCGCACGGCCTCCTCGGCCTGCTGTTGCATTGTCGGGTCCTTGGTCGTGTAGACCTTGAGCCCGCCCTGGAGCAGCTTCTTTTCGCGAGCCTCGACGGTAGGACCAAGCCTGGGGTCGTTGAGCAATACGGACTGCGCCTTCTCGACCCACGCGTCGTTCGGTCGGAGGTCGACGGCGGGCTTCTCGGGACGGATGCCGAGCGGAGCCACGGTCACGAACGTCGCCTCGGCGTCGGTGATGTAGCCCTGGTCGGCCATCTGCTCGAGCACGTGGTTGCGACGCTCCGTGGCCCGCTCCGGGTAGTCCCACGGGTTGTCGGCGCTCGGGCTGCGGATCACACCGGCGAGCAGCGCGGCGTCACCGATGTTGACGTCGGCAAGGTCCTTGTCGAAGAACTGCTCGACCGCCGACTTCACGCCGTAGGCACCCTGGCCGAAGTACACGGTGTTCAGGTACTGCTCGAGGATCTGACGCTTGGTGTACTTCTCGGTGAGCCGGTAGGCGAGCACCATCTCCCTGATCTTGCGATTGACGTCGCGCTTGTTGTTGAGGAAGCGAATCTTCACCAGCTGCTGGGTGATCGTCGAACCGCCCTGCTCGATCCGGCCTGAGCCCAGGTTCTCGAACAGCGCCCGGGTAGACCCCCCGATGTCGAATCCGGGGTTGCTCCAGAACGTCTGGTCCTCGGTGGCGATGACGGCCTGGCGCAGGAGCCTCGGTACGACTTCGAGATCGACCGGTTGGCGAGTGCCCTGCTTGTAGCCGAGCCGATCCAGCTCGGTCCCGTTGGCGTCGTACACGACCGTCTGCTGGGAAAGCTCGCCCAGCGTCGGTGCCTCGGCGGTGTACTTGTTGGCGAGCGCGATCTGCCGCGCGCCGGGGACGAGCGCGACGACGCAGAGCCCGATGGCGAGCCCGCCGACGAGCGTGATGATGAGGAAGGCGAGGAGAAATGACCCGGGTTTCCGCATACCGCGACCTCCCAGGATGTCACACCGAAGCCGCTCCATACGTACGCGCGGGCCCTGCCTCCAGAGGCAATCGCTCAGGCACGGGAGACCGGAATCCGGCCTCTGACGCCTGCACGATGGCGGACCTTCAGCCCACGGGCTTGGACTCGCCGAGCCAGGCCGGCATCGAGATCTCGGATCCGCGGAGCAGCTGCTCGAGCCGGGCGTTGGGCTCGCGATACCGGGCTTGCAGCTCGTCGCGGATCTCGTCCGGGACTTCCTCGCGCTTCGTCTGCCCGTTCAATCGGTAGTACGCGGCGCGCAGGCGCTGCTTGAGCCCATGATGGCGACGAAGAAACCGCTCGGCGCTGTCGTTGACGAACAACGCCAGACGCTGGAAGGCCCGGTTGCGGTAGACCACCGTCCGGTTCTCGGATTCCAAGGCGTCGACCCGATAGCCCTCGGGGTCGATCTTCAACCAGCGGGCGAGGTCGCGCATCACCCGCTCGAGGTCGGCCGCGACGTCGTCGAAGAACACGACGCGGACGCCCGTGCCGAAGGTCTCGGTCCACGCCGGGAGATAGTCGGCGTAGCACCCACCGAGGACGCCGAAGTACGGCTCGTTCGTCGGATCCGAGAAGTCGTCCGGCACCAGCCGATCGCAGGCGGTGAGATACTCCGCGATCGTCATCTCTTCGGGGATCCGAAGCCGCGCCTTCTGGTACCTGAAGAACGAGACGAACCGGCTGACGGGCTCGCGAAACGACAGCAAGATCCGCGCGTCGCCGAGAACGTCCCGCATGCCCTGGGCCAGGGCCTCGCCCCCATAGAAGTACGCGGGGGTGGCCTCGATGCGCACCGGCTCGTTGCCCGCCGAGGCGAAGTACGACTCGTACTCCGAGAGCGGCGGCGTGGGCGCGCCGTACCGCAGCGGAAGGAAGAAACGGGTCTCCTTCACGGCCGACGGCGCGACCTGCGGGTGAGACGCGAGCGCGACGTAGAGCCCGGTGGTCCCGGCCTTGTTCACGCCGGCGATCACGGTGTTGGCCAACTTGGGGGACGGCGCCACGATCAGACGATATCGACCGTCACCCGCGCGGTTTCAGACGGGCGTCCAGAGGCCCGTGTATGCGAGCCCGAACGCCGCACTGGAAGCGAGGAACGTGCAGCTGAGAACGACGATGCCCCGAACCATCGCCCCGGATGTGCGCGCTCGTCCGATCAGCCAGTGGTACTCGGCGAACAGCACGGCACTGCACCCCGCCAGAACCGGCAGGATCGAACGCGGCACCACGTAGTCGGCGGCCGACATGACCAGCATGCCGATGTTCGCGGCGAGCCACGCCGTCCAACCGACCTGGTAGGCGCGCCGCCGCCCGAGGCGGGTCGCCAGCGTCTGCCCCCCGGCGGCGCGATCGGCGTCGTAGTCGACCAGCGTGGTCGGCACGTAGACGGCCGCCGCGACGAGCAGCCCTTGCACCACAAACCACCGCGGGAACGAGCTCATCGATCGAACCAACGACCAGCCGGCGAACATCGGGATCACGCCCACACCCAGCGCGTTCGCCATGAGGTCCGCACCGGGGCGGTGCTTGAGCCGGACGGGAGGCACGCTGTAGGCGAAGGCCAGCGCCAGGAAGGCGGACGTCGCCAGCGTGAACGCGGCGCCGAGCCAGCTCGCGCCGAGTAGGGCGAGGCCGCCCGATCCGTAGGCGGCGGCACGGGCCGACGACGGCGTGAGCTCGCCCCCCACCAGCGGCGTGCCGGCCTTCCGGGGATTGAGCCGGTCGGCGGGCAGGTCGGCGAGGTCGTTGATCGCGAGCGCTGACGTCCACCCGAGCGGGCCGATGACGAGGATCGCAACCAGGACGTCGAGGGCTCCGCCCACCGACGTGGGGACCAGATCACGGGACGCGAGGACGTAGCCCGTCCACAGCGGGACCAGCGACACCGGCCAGATCGGCGGCCGGGAGAGGCGCAGCAGTGCGAGCCCGAGCCGCGCCCTCGTCGGCGCCTGCTCGTGCTCGGCGGCCGGGTTGCCGCGCCACACCACCCGATCACTGTGCAGTGGGTCATCCACTCGGCGCAACGCCCGCCACTGGCACCGAACCCTCCGGCTGCGCGAAGCGTCAGAACCGCCACGACTGTCTAGGATGCCGCCACCTGCAGGGAGGGGACTCATGCGAGCGCGCTGGCTCGTCACGGCGCCCCTCCTTCTTGCCGTCCTTGCCGCTTCCACCCCGGCCGCACATGCCGACGAGCCGGCGGTCGTGATCGATCCCGCGACCGACCTCGTCGACGCCCAGCGCGTCAGCCTGACCGGCACCGGATTTCCCGCGGGGCAGTTCGTGGCCGTCGTGCAGTGCCCGACCGGCGAGACCTCGCCTGGTGCGTGCGGCAACTTCAACTTCGCGGATGGTCCCGTCGCATCCGATGGAGCGTTCACGTTCGACGTGTTCGTGGACGCGGTGCTCTTCGCGCCGCAGGGCGAGGTCGACTGCCGGATAGCCGATGCGTGCATGCTCGTCGTGGACCCACCGGACTTCGGCACCAGCGGGTTGTCCATCGAGGTCCCGCTGCACTTCGACCCCGACGCGCCGCTCGCCCCGCCGCCGAGTGCGTCGGTCGACCCGAACGGCGGGCTCGTCGACGGCCAGGTCGTCACGGTCACGGGATCGGGCTTCCGGCCGAACGAGAACGTGGAGCTGCTGCAGTGCGCGCCGGGCGCGGAGGCGTTCTCCGGGTGCCAGTTCTCGAATCGGTTCCCGATCACCGACGATCAGGGCAGCTTCACGGCGGCCATGACGCTCTTCGCGACGGTCCCGAGCCCGGATGGGCAAGTCGACTGCCGGACGATCGCGGAGCCCTGTGTCGTTGTCGCCGCCCAAGGCGGCTTCACCGCACCCCGCTCCGCACGAGTGACTCTCCAGTTCGATCCCGATGCGCCGCTGCTGCCACCTCCGACCATCGACGTATCCCCGGCGACGGACGTCGAGGACGGCAGCACGGTCACCGTGCGCGGGAACGGCTTCTTACCCGATTCGCCGGTCAGCATCGCGCTGTGCGCGGCCGGGGCGGCCGAGGATCGTTGCGACGACTCGGGCTCGTCGTACACGAACGCCGATGCTGCAGGGGCGTTCGAGGCGAGCTTGTTCGTCGCCGCCGACTTCGCCCGGTTCGACGGATCGTCGACCAACTGCCGTCGGCCTCCGGGGTGCGAAGTCGTGGCACGCGACTTCAGCCGCGGTCAGGACGCGCGCGCGCCGATCACGTTCGGCCCCGCTCCCCCGTCTCGTGGGCGCTACCTCGATCCCGTCTTCGACGACGTCGAGGTGACGAACGACGTCGTGTACCGAGAGGCCGTCGACTACCAAGGCAACACCGTGCAGCTACACCTCGACGTCTACCAGCCGAAGGGCGATACGGAGACGAAGCGGCCGGTGATCATCTGGATGCACGGCGGCTACTTCATCTTCGGCGACAAGAGCAGCATGGCCGGGTACGCCCAGGAGTTCGCCCGCCGTGGCTACGTCGCCATCTCGTTGCAGTACCGCCTCCGCGGTGGCATCCCCATCACTGACATTCCCGGGATCGTCGCCGCCGCGTACGACGCGTACGACGACGCGACCGCCGCCGTCGACTGGCTCCGTTCGCACGCCGAGGACTACGGGATCGATCCCGACGCGATCGCAGCCGGCGGCTATTCCGCCGGCGCGGTGACCTCGCTCAACCTCGCCTATCTTCCCGGCGACCACGGCACGGCGACGGCGTCCTCGATCGGTGCCGCGGTGTCGATCGCCGGTGTCAGCTTCGGCGCACCCCAGGCTGGGGATCCGCCTGCGATCGTCTTCCACGGCACCGAGGACACCATTGTCCCGTTCGTCGGCGGAGAGAGCAGCTGCCTCAACGCGCAGGCCGTCGGGGTCTTCTGCGAGCTCGTTCGCTACGACGGCGCTGACCACGGCATCGTCTCGCAGTTCCAGCGCGACATCGTGCGGCGAACCGCCGACTTCCTGGCGCAGCACCTGCTCGGGCTCGGCGCGACACCACCGGCGCAACCGGAGGAGCCGTCGATTCCCCAACCTGCGCCGCCACCTGGCGCACCACCGCCCGCGGCGTTGCCCGCGCCGGTCGTGGTGGCGTCGCCGCGCTTCGCCGCGTAATCGCGCGCCTCAGCTCTGAAGGGATCAAAGCCGCGAGAGTGAAGCGCCGGCACCGCAGTGGTAGACGTGGAGTTCCACACCGAGGAGTCTGGGGGGTCGGCGATGGCCGTGATCGACATGACGAGGACGTGGGCGAAGGTCGAGGAGCGGCTGTCGACCGAGACCGATCCGGTGCTGCGGCGCAACCTCGAGACGATCCTCGTGCACATGAAGGCCGAGGCCGCAGGCGATCTCGACGGGCTCATGGCCACGCTGTCGGAGAACCCGCAGTACCACGCCTACGGCACGGACGATCCCGCGCTCAGTCCCAGCGGCACCGCCGGCGTGCGGGCGTTTTACGAGGCGTTCATCGCCTCGGGCGCCACCCGCCTCCAGTTCGACGTGGACCGCCTCGTCGTCGATCGCGACTGCGTGCTCACCGAGGGGCTCATGCGCATGGCCTGGCCGGGCTGGATCCTGCAGGCTCGCGGGATCGAAATCGACGATCCCGACGCCTTCTACCTCTACGAGGCGCGCATGGCGACGCTGTGGCCGATGGACGAGCACGGCCTCGCGCGGGGTGAAGACACCTACACGGGAGGCGACGGGTTCGAAGGCATCGCGCAGCGCAAGCTCGCGCCCGACGACATCACTGGCCTGGGCTAGGGATGTGAGGGCGCGGGCGGCGCCCCCTCGACGTCGAAGTCCAGCTCGTCGACGTAGCACCACCACCAGTCCTCGCCCGGCTCGAAGGAGCGGATGACGGGGTGCGCGTCGGCAGCGAAGTGGGCGGTGGCGTGCCGGCCTGGCGAGTTGTCACAGCACCCGACGTGACCGCAGCTCATGCACAACCGGAGGTGCAGCCAGGTGCCGCCGGTCGCCAGGCATTCCTCGCAGCCGGTGGCGTGCGGCTCGATCTCGAACGAGATGTCCGAGAGGTGGGTGCACGTGGCGGCCATCGGATGCGACTGTATGGCGCACGAGAAGGGCCCCAGACCGACCCCGCCCGGATGGCTGCCGCTACTCCTCTTTCGCGAGCGGCTGGTAGCGACTGTGCTGGTAGACGAGGAACGCGCCGAGGGCGACGACGCCCGCGGCAACGCCGGCCCCGACCGGCACGGTGAGCGCGGCGTCGTCGCTCTGCATGTCGTTGACCAGCAGCGCGATGCCGGTTCCGGCGACCACGCTGTTCACGGTCGCGACCATGCTCGCGATCGTGAACAGCTCCGCCGCCGGGCCGTACGAGACCGCCATGGACGCCAGCGCGGCGTGGACGTCGTCTTGCCCGCCCGTGCCGAAGAACTGCGGTGCGTCCAGGGTGAGGCCGGCCCAGTAGCGGCGGATCCGGGCCATGGAGCGCAGGTAGCTCACGTTCTGCACGCCGGTGTCGACCAGCCGCACCGTGGTGAAGATGCCGAGCACGAACAGCGTCGGGATCACCACCGCGAGGAACGGACCGAAGGCATCCTCCGACTGCGAAACGAACCCGAGCGCCACCAGCGTGCTCGACAGCGACAGTACATAGAGCGACGCTCGAGTGCTGCTCTCGCTCACCGTCGTGCTCGCCGCCGACTGCAGGACGAAGTACTCGTTGCCGAGCGCGGCGAGGAAGGCGCCCTCCCGCTCCGAGTCGTCCACGCCCGAATCCTGACACGCGTCCCGGCGCGCCGTCGCGTTCGGATCAGTCGTCGATGCCCCGGCTCCACACTCCGCGCAGCTCGAACACGTGCTCGCCCGGCAGCGTGGTGATCCGGAGCGCCACATCGCCGCAGTGCGGGCACCGAAGGACGGCGCCTGGTCCCGCGTAGCTGCGGTGCGCGCCGGCCGGGCTCTCGTCGCCGCATGACTGGCACGTCCGGCGCAGCGTCGTGAACTCGGCCACGAAGACCTCCTGTAGGAGCCCCGCGATCGCGTTGCCGTCGGTGTGCTGATCGGCATCCATGTCATCCTCCCGTCGGGCCGAAGCGCTCGGTCTTGATCGCGTGCGGATCGTGTCCGAGCGCTACGAGGAGCTCGGCGGTGTGTTCGACGAATCCGGTCGGACCGCAGACATAGATCCGTGGCCGCTTTTCGGGCTCGGCCTCGACGTGGCGCAGCATCTCCGTGTCGACGCGACCCGATCCCCCGGTCCAGCCATCCGGCTGAACTCTCGTGAGCGTGTAGTGCACATCCACGCCATCCTGGGCGTGACGGTCGAGCTCGTCTCGGTACAGCACATCGGACCACTCGCGCGCCGAGAGGAGCAGATGCGCCTCGACGCGGCTGCGTGCGTTCGCCCGGTGCCGGAGCATGGCCATGAGCGGGATGAGACCCGATCCACCGGCCACGAGCACGAGTGGGCCCCCATCCGCGACCTGCCACGTGAAGTACCCGCCGATCGGCCCCCGCAGCTCGAACTGGTCGCCGGGCCGGACTTCGTCGGTGAGGTACGGCGAGACCTCGCCGTCGTCGATGCGCTCCACCGTGACGGCGAGCTCGGGATCCTCCGGTGCAGAAGCGATCGAGTACGACCGCTCCGCCTGGTAGCCGTCCTCGGCCGTCAACCGGACGTCGACGTGCTGGCCCGCGAGGTGACCCGGCCAGTCGGGCACCTCGAGCACGAGCGTGGTGGTGCGAGCCGTCTCCGGCCGGAGCTCGGCCACGGTGGCGATACGCCAGGTCACCGGGACCCGGTGCGCCGCTAGTCGCTCCAATAGCGCTCTTCCTTCCACGGATCGCCGCGGTTGTGGTACCCGAGCCCCTCCCAGAACCCGGGCTCGTCCTCGTCGAGCAGCTCCAGGCCCCGAACCCACTTCGCGCTCTTCCAGAAGTAGAGGTGCGGCACCAGCAGGCGCGCCGGCCCTCCGTGCTCGGGAGCGAGCGGCTCGTCGTCGTACTCGTACACGATCCACGCCTGTCCGTCGGTCACGTCGGCGAGCGGCAGGTTCGTCGTGTAGCCGCCGTCGCAGAACGCCGAGACGACTTCGGCCGACGTTTCGACCTCTTCGAGGACGACGTCGACGGAAACACCCGTCCAGACGGTGTCGAGCTTGGACCACTTGGTCACGCAATGGATGTCGGTTCGGACGTACTCGCTCGGCAGCTCGAGAAACTCGTCCCACGACCAGGTGCGCGGCGCGTCGACCGCGCCGGTGATCGAGAACGTCCAATCGGAGAGGGCGATGTGCGGCGTGGGCCCGGCCGAGAGCACGGGGAAGTCGTCGACGAGGTACTGGCCCGGCGGAAGGCGGCTCGGGTCGACGTCGGTTCGCCGGCGGCCACGAAAGCCGCGCGAGATCGGGCGGCGCACGCCTGTGATACTCGGCTGCCCAGGGTGGGTAGGCAAGTTGAAGTGATCCACGAGTGCGACACCGAGATCCCGCAGCCCGACGGTGCTCGTTTGCTCGGCGATCTCGAGGTCCCGGAGTCCACCGCCGCCATCGTGGTGTTCGCACACGGCACGGGAAGCAGCCGCGCCAGCCCGCGCAACCGCTACGTCGGCGAATTCCTGCAGCAACGGGGGCTCGGCACGCTCCTGCTCGACCTGCTCACCGTCGAGGAGGAGGCGGCCGATCTTCGCTCGGGGACCTACCGCTTCGACATCGATCTCCTGGCGGCACGGCTGGTCGGGGCGGTGTCCTGGCTCGACCAGCGCCCCGAGCTCCGGGAGCTTGCGCTCGGATACTTCGGCGCGAGCACCGGAGCCGGTGCGGCGCTGATGGCAGCAGCGCAACAGGGAGATCGGGTCGGCGCGATCGTCTCGCGGGGTGGACGGCCCGACCTCGCCGGCGCCAGCCTGCCGGATGTGCGAGCGCCGACGCTGCTCGTCGTGGGATCACGCGACGAGACGGTCCTGGCGCTCAACCAGCAGGCCGGCGAGCAGCTCCGCTGTGAGCACCGCCTCGAGGTCGTGCCGGGCGCCACCCACTTGTTCGAGGAGCCGGGCGCGCTCGATCAGGTGGCGCAGCTCGCCGCCGACTGGTTCCTCCAGCACCTCGATCGAGCGCGCCGCGCGTCACCGGGAACTCGCGCCGGTCCCTGACGTACCGCTCCTCGCATAGCTATCGCCCGGTCAGTCGGTGTGGACGAGCGCGACCGCGGCTTCGGGCGTGTGGGCCCGGAACGTCATGCTCTCCTCGAGCACCAGGTTGACGGTCTGCGCGTCGTGGCTCACGTACCCGATCGAGAAGTCCTCGCCCGTCGAGAGCTCGAAGTCGCCTGTCCGCAGGCTCAGCACGATCGCTCCGTCGACCGCGGGTGCCCACACGAGCGGCCCGCTGGCGATCAGTCGCACTTGCTCGAGCACGGGATAACCACCCTTCTGCGTGGTCTCGATGACTCCCTCGTAGCAGCGGGGGCCGAGCGCGATCCCATAGGGCCCGTCGACACCCGCGTCGCGCAACAGCGCTACTGCGCGCGCCGCCGAACGCGGGAACTCCTCGTAGTCGGGGTCGATCGGGATCGCGCTGTGGGGGCTCGCTTCCGCGATCCCGGCGATGCCTCCGGCCTCGTAGCCGTGGAACACCGCCCGGTCCTCCGCGTGGGCGGCGTGGCGGGCCGCTCCGACGACCGTTTGCAAATCGGGAGCTTCGCTGCCGCGATCGATCGCGGCGAGCTCGTCCCGAAGCAGGGTGAACGGCGTGCGCAGCTCGATCAACGGCTGGACCCGCCGGGCCATCGCATTGACTCCCTCGCTCGGTAGCGTCACGAGCTCGTCTGCTCGACCGAGGTTGACCGCCGAATGCTCCCAGCCGTAGGGCCCACCGAAGTCGACCAGCTTGCGGGCGGCGAGGAAGTTGCGCAGCGACCGGCTGGCTTCGGTGTCGATCTGCTCCCAGGCGCGGTCCGAGATCGGTGCGAGCTCTCGAAACAGGTGGTTCATGGCGCATCCGCTCCTCGGAGGCCGCCGATGCCGAGCGCGCCCGTCGCAGCCTCGCCCGCGCCTCCTTCGTGCTCGGCTTCCTCCTCTTCCTCGACGACGGAGCCGTCGGTGAAGAGATATGTGCGCAGATGGCGGTCGAGCACCGGATCGCGACGGCGCAGCCACTCGAGCGCCATGGCGGCATGCTCCTTCTCTTCGTCGCGGTTGTGGATCAGGATCGCGGCGAGCTCGGGATCACCGGCGGCGTCGGCGCGCTGGTGGTACCAGTCGACGGCTTCGAGCTCCTCCATGATCGAGATCAGTGCACGGTGCTCGTCGATGGTCTCGGGACGAAGCTTCTCCTCGGGTTCGTGCAGGCCGGCGCTGCTGGTTGCCATGGACGGTCCTCTCCTCGGGCGACGCGGGCCCAGGCCCGGCGCGTGACGTCACCAGTCGGCTCGAGAACACGTTATGCGTCGACCTGCCGACGCGGGACCCGAACGGCGCGAGGATGGAGCGATGAACGTCGCTCAGCAACTGATCGGCTCGCACCTGGTCGAAGGTGAGCTCCAGCCCGGCACGGAGATCGCGATCCGCATCGACCAGACGCTGACACAGGACGCGACCGGGACGATGGTGATGCTCGAGCTCGAAGCGATGGAGCTCGACCGGGTACGCACCGAGCTCTCCGCCCAGTACGTCGACCACAACCTCCTGCAGGCCGACTTCCGCAACGCCGACGACCACCTGTTCCTCCGCAGCGCCTGCCAGCGCTTCGGGCTCTGGTACAGCAAGCCCGGCAACGGCGTGAGCCACCCGGTGCACATGCAGCGCTTCGGCGCGCCCGGCAGGACGCTGCTCGGTTCCGACAGCCATACCTGCGCGGCCGGTTCGCTCGGGATGCTCGCCATCGGCGCCGGCGGGCTCGAGGTCGCCATGGCGATGGCGGGTGAGCCCTTCTACCTGGTGATGCCCGAGATCTGGGGGGTGCGCCTGACCGGCGCGCTCCCGGACTGGGTGAGCGCCAAGGACGTGATCCTCGAGATGCTGCGCCGCCACGACGTGAAGGGGGGGCTCGGCCGCATCGTCGAGTACCACGGCCCGGGCCTGGCGAGCCTCTCGGCCATGGACCGGCACGTGATCGCGAACATGGGCGCGGAGCTCGGCGCGACCACGACCGTGTTCCCCTCGGACGACGAGGTGCGCCGCTTCCTCGCGTCGGAAGGTCGGAAGCACGATTGGTCCGAGATCCTGCCCGACCCCGGCGCGACCTACGACGTCGACGAGGAGATCGATCTCTCCGAGCTCGAGCCGCTCATCGCGACGCCGTCGAGCCCGGGCAACGTGGTGCCGGTGCGTGAGGTCGCGGGCGCCGACATCTATCAGTCGGTCATCGGTTCCTCGGCAAATCCAGGCTTGCGCGACTTCGCGATCGCGGCGGTGATCGTCGACGGCAAGCAGACTCACGACCGCGTCTCGTTCGACGTGAACCCGACGTCGCGCCAGACCCTCGAGACCCTCGACGCCGAGGGTTACCTCTTGAAGCTGATCACCGCGGGCGCACGCATCCACCAGGCCGGCTGTATGGGCTGCATCGGCATGGGCCAGGCGCCGGCGACGAACCAGATCAGCTTGCGCACGTTCCCACGCAACTTCCCCGGCCGCTCGGGCACGAAGGAGGATCAGGTCTACCTGTGCAGCCCGGAGACGGCCGCCGCCTCGGCGCTCACCGGGGTCATCACCGACCCGCGTGAGCTCGACATGCCCTATCCGCGCTACTCCCCTCCCGCCACCAACCACGTGAACACCGAGATGCTCGTTGCGCCCACCGCGGACGGAGGCGATGTGGAGCTCGTCAAGGGTCCCAACATCGCCTCGCTCCCCGACCTCGACCAGTTTCCAGAGACGCTCACCGGGCCGGTGCTGCTGAAGGTCGGCGACAACATCTCGACGGACGAGATCCTCCCGGCGGGAGCGCAAGTCCTGCCGTTCCGGAGCAACATCCCGGCCATCAGCCGGTTCGCCTTCTGGCAGATCGACGACACCTACCACGACCGCGCCCTCGAATGCCGAGAGCGCGGTGGGCATCTGGTCGTCGGCGGCGACAACTACGGGCAGGGCTCGAGCCGCGAGCACGCGGCGATCGCGCCCCGGTATCTCGGGCTCCATGCAGTGATCGCGAAGCGGTTCGCGCGCATCCACGCCCAGAACCTCGTCAACTTCGGCGTGCTCCCGCTGATCTTCGTCGATCCCGCCGAGTACGACCGCGTCGACCAGGACGACGAGCTCAGCATTCCCGACGTCGTCGATCAGCTCCGCGCCGACCACCACATCTCGGTCGAGAACCGAACCAAACAGCGGACGTTCGCGTGCACCCACCGCCTGTCGCCCCGGCAGGTGGAGCTGGTCGTCGCCGGCTCGCTGATCTCTTTCCTCCGAAACCGCGTGCAACGGGAGTCATGACGGACCGACTGAGGCACGCCGCGCTCCACGAATCGGAGAGATCGCCGAGCCCGAGCTCGGTCAACCCTCCACTTCCTCTTTGGCAACCTCTCGGAGCGAGCGACCGCTCTTCACCGACTCGGGCTGCGTCTTGACGGGATTCCGGCGCGCATCGGCGGCGTCGTCCTTGGTCTTGACCACCAGCCACTGATCCTCGCCACGAAATCGCGTCAGCGCCCATCCGCCGCGGAGCTTCTGCCCCTCGAGGACGACGTGGACGTGACCGTTGTCCAGGGCTTCGGCAATGGACACGTCGCCGCGGTCGCCGGCGACGTCGTACGTCCCGGCATCCCAGACGATCACCGTGCCGGCGCCGTACTCACCCTTCGGAAGCATGCCCTCGAAATCGGCGTAGTCGAGCGGGTGGTCCTCGGTGGCGGTGGCGAGGCGCTTCTCCCGCGGATCAGTGGACAGTCCCTTTGGAACGGCCCACGACTTGAGCACGCCCTCTACCTCGAGGCGGAAGTCGTAGTGATGACTGCGCGCGGCATGTTCCTGGATGACGAAACGCGGGAGTGCCGATCGGCGGCGGCGCCCGCCGCGCGGCTCGGCCGACTTCCGGAAGTCGCGCTTCCGTCGATACTCCTGCAGCTTGCGCGCGGCCATCGCGGGCTCTGTACCCGCCAGAGAAGCCGGCAAAC
>JAPSGP010000464.1 GCA_031177445.1 Acidimicrobiia bacterium | reverse complement strand
CGCTCGAGGACGGCGACATCGACGTGGCGGTGCTCTTCACCGGCAGCAGCGTCATCCCGAAGAATGCAGTGCTCCTGAAGGACGACCAGGGCCTGCAGGGCGCCGACAACCCGGTGGTCCTCGTGCGCGAGGACAAGGACACCAAGGCGCTGAACAAGATCCTCAACAACGTGTCCAAGAAGATCACCACGAAGGCGTACAACACGTTCTCGCTGGCGGTCTCCGAGGACCTCGAGGACCCGGCTGACGCCGCGTCGGCCTTCCTCGAGAAGAACAAGCTGACGTAAGCGAGGCGAGGCCGCAGGCGTCCGCCCGAGCGACGACGACTTGAGCGAGCGAGGGACGGGCCCGTCGGGCCCGTCCCGAGCAATGCGAACTGGAGGAGGAGCCGGGCGGGGCGCCTGCGGCCGCCCGCGCTGACTAGTTCGTGACGGTGATGGCGCAGCTCGACTGGCCGCGCTTCTCGAGGTAGCGCTGGTGGTACTCCTCGGCGGGCCAGAACGTCGCGGCGGGCGTGATCTCGGTGACGATCGGCTTGCGGAAGTTCGCCTGGGCCTTGTCCCGCGACTCGAGCGCGGCCTTCTCCTGCTCAGGGGAGTGGAAGAAGATCGCGGTGCGGTAGTTGTCGCCGACGTCCCACCCCTGGCGGTTGAGCTGCGTCGGGTCGTGGCTCTGCCAGAACACGTCGAGCAGCGTCTCGTAGCTGATCTGGCTCGAGTCGAACTCCACCTGGACCGCCTCGGCGTGGCCGGTCGTGTGGCTGCAGACCTGCTCGTAGGTCGGGTGGTCGGTCTGCCCACCGGTGTAGCCCACGCTCGTGGCGATGACCCCGGGGAGCTGGCGGAACGTCGCCTCGACGCCCCAGAAGCAGCCTGCGGCGAAGGTGGCGGTGTCGGTCGTGGTGCCGGTGTCAGTCATGTGGTTACCGTCCCGGAAGCCGTCTTCTCGTTACGAGCAGTCACCAGCCGCGCTCGATCCATTCCTGCAGGTGAGGCGCCTCGTCCGCGATCGTGGTGTCGAGCCCGTGGCCAGGCAGCACGAGCAGGTCCTTCGGCAAGATGAACAGCCGCCGGTCGATGGACTCGATGATCTGTGGGAAGTTCCCGCCCGGCAGGCTGGTGTTGCCCGCGCCCCCGGGAAACAGCGTGTCCCCGCTGAACAGCACCGGCTTGCCCTCGAGCAGGAAGCAGGTCGACCCAGGCGTGTGACCGGGGGTGTGGATCGTGCGGAGGCGCAGCTTCCCGACCGTCACGACGTCGTCGTCGGGGATCGTGAAGTCGTAGGCGGGCAGCATCGACGCGTCCTCGGCCGCGATCCCGACGTCGATGCCGGCGTCCCGCACCGCCTCGACGGCTTGGATGTGGTCCCAGTGCCCGTGGGTCGTCAGGACCCGGCGTACGCCAGTGGCTCGGCTCACTTCGAGCAACAGGTCGTGCTCGTTGGCCGCGTCGAGCAGCACCGCCTCGCCCGTCGACTTGCACCGCATGACGAAGACGTTGTTCTCGAACGGCCCGACGATGATCTTGTCGATGCGGACGTCGGTGTCCTCGTAATGGGGCGGACGAGCCATGCATTCAGGCTACCGACCCGCCTTTGGCCCCTTCTCAGCTGGTCCGGTACCGTCCCCCGCACATGGACTTCCGCGATACGCCGGAGCAAGCTGCGTTCCGTGACGAGGTGCGGGCGTGGCTCGGCGAGCATCTCGTAGGAGAGTTCGCGGAGATCGGCGGCCGCGGTGGCCCCGCCGACGAGTCCAACTGGGAGATTCGCGTCGAGTGGGAGCGCCTCCTCGGACGGGATCGCTGGATCGGGCTCGGCTGGCCGGAGGAGTACGGCGGGCGGGGCGCGGGCTTCGACCAGGAAGTCATCTTCAGCGAGGAATACGCCAAGGCGAACGCCCCCAACCGGGTGAGCTTCTTCGGCGAGGGCCTGTTCGCGCCGACGCTCATCGCCTACGGGACCGAGGAGCAGAAGCGTCGGTTCCTCCCCAAGATCCAAGCGGCCGAGGAGTTCTGGTGCCAGGGCTACTCGGAACCCAATGCCGGTTCCGACCTGTCGAACGTCCAGACCCGGGCCGCGCTCGATGGCGATCAGTGGGTTGTGAATGGCCAGAAGGTGTGGACCACGCTCGCCCATCGGGCGCAGTGGTGCTTCGCGGTCGTGCGCACGAATCCCGACGTCGCCGCCCACAAGGGGTTGTCGTACCTGTTGATCCCCATGGGCCAGCCCGGCGTGACGATCCGCCCGCTGAGGCAGATGACGGGGACGGCGGAGTTCAACGAGGTGTTCTTCGACGACGCTCGCACCGACAAGGAATTGGTCGTGGGCGAGGTCGACGACGGCTGGAAGGTCGCGATGGCCACGCTCGGGTTCGAGCGTGGCACCGCGTTCCTGTCGCAGCAGCTGGGCTTCCAGCAGGAGCTGGCCGAGCTCGTCGAGGTCGCGCACAAGAACGGCGCCAGCGAGGAACCGACGATCCGTCAGCGGCTCGCCGACGCCTACGTCGGCGTGCAGATCATGAAGTACAACGGGATGCGGATGCTCACCAACCTCGTGCGCAAGGGCGTCCTCGGGCCCGAGGCGAGCATCGGCAAGCTCTACTGGAGCTCGTGGCACCGAGCGCTGGG
>JAPSGP010000175.1 GCA_031177445.1 Acidimicrobiia bacterium | reverse complement strand
GCGCGTCGGCAAGGGTGTCGGCGGAGTCGAGCGCGGCGCGGAGGGCGGCGAGGAGGTCGCGTAGCTCGCGGCGGGCGACGGCGCCGAGAAATGCCTCACGGCCGCCCGGTGCGGCCCGGTAGAGCGAGGCCCGGCTCACCCCCGCCTCGCGGGCGACGTCGTCGAGCGTCGTCTTGCCGAGCCCGTGGCGAGCGACGCATCGCAGCAGCGCGTCGATCGCCCGGAGCTCGATCCCGTCGGCCGGGCGATGACTCGGGCCGGGAGTCGGACTAGGCGCCGGGGAGGCAGACGTGAGCCGGGTTTCGGCGGTCACGGCCATCCCTGAGACAGTAAGCCGAAGATCGTCTCACCGTCAACGTGTCGCAGGTCACACGGCGCCGGGTGCGGCCGGCTCTCCGGCAACTTCGACGGTCCCGGTGTAGCGCCCGACCACGGTGACCAGGCCGTCCGTCTGCTTCGCGGGCGGAACCGCCGCCGCCACCAGCGACGTGCGGGTGGACTCGGTGCGGACGTATCGCCCCGGTTCCAGCTGGGGCCCCGGCAGCCCGAGCTCGTCGACTCGCAGCGTCCCGCCCGCCGGGGCGGTGGTCTCGTCGTGCGAGGAGTACGCGAAGAACACCAGGGCACCGCCGTTGCGGGTCCGGTAGGCGGCAAAGGGCGCCGTCACCTCCGAGAACTCGAAGGTCGCGGGCACGTCGCGTGCCCTCGCGCGGATCGCCTTGAGGTTGTCGCTGGTGGCCGGTCCGGCGCGGAAGGGGCGCGCGGCGGGCAGCCTCGGCTCCTCGTACCGGGAGAAGTAGTCGACGAGGGCGGCGGCGAGCCGCTGCGGTGCCACCTTCACGCCCCGAGCGTTCGGTGGCACCGACTCGGCGTATCCGTCCGGATCGATCACGATCCTCGACGGGAGGCGCGGGAAGCCTTCGGTCGCGGCCTGGTAGGGCGTGCGCCACGGTGCTCCTTCGGCCTCCTGGAGGAACACGAAGTACTGCGTCGAACCGCCGGCGTACCCGATTCGCGCAAGGAACTGCGCCGGGTGGCTGGTCTGGCGGGGGACGTAGACGTCGACCGACTCGGGTTCGGGAATCAGCTCCTCGAACGGCATCTCGCGGTCGCGCCGGTGTTGGAAGTCCGCTTCGTCGATCGTAAGCAGCGGTGGGCTCTCGACCTGAGCGAGCAGCGCGCTGTCGAGCGCCGCCGCCGCCTCGTACGACTGCGCATACCAATCGTCGACGATCTGCTTCGCGTCACCCGGCGTCACGACAGGGCTGACTCCACGCGGCCTGGAGCTCTGCCCCGCCGCCACGCTCGAGGCGGCAACGAGCATCACCATCGCGATCACGACGCAGGCCGCGCCGCCGCGCGCGCAACGTCGAGAGCTTCGTCCGGTGAGGATCGTGCGACTCTACCTAGGGCGCGCCAAGCTCTCCGATCAGCACTCCGCCGAGCAGCTCGTCGCGAACGAGCTCGCGCACCTGGGCGGGGTCCTCCATGTCCCAACGGCCGGGCGAGCCGATCAGTGACAGCACCATCCGGCCCACGTACGCAGCGGCGGCTTCGAGGTCCACGTCGTCGCGGATCCGGCCTGCCTGTTGCTCACGCTCCAGGTACGGCAGCAGGAACGCAGTGACGAACCGGAGCACCCGGTCCTGCTCGACCGTGATCAGCGGCAGCAATCGCTCGGGCTCGGTCTCGAGCACCTTCTGCAGCACGTCATGTTCTTGGAGCGAGCGGTGGGCGAATGCCAGCCCCTGCTCGAGGAGGGTCGGGAAGTCGGGCGCGTCGTACACCGCCTCGGCCAGACGGGCGAAGAACCGGTTCATCTCCCAGCCGACGGTCTCCCGCAGCAACTGGTCCTTGCCCCCAGGGAACCAACGGTAAATGGAGGCCCTGGAGAAGCCGGACTCCTTGACGACGTCCTCGACCGTCGTCTTGCCCATGCCGAACCTGGCGACGCACGCGTACATGGCCACGAGCACGCGCTCGCGAGGGTCGACGTTCACGACCGGTCAGAGGCCGAGCAGCGCGTCGAGCCCGACCGTGAGGCCCGGACGGTGCTGCACCGCGCGGATCGCGAGCAGGACCCCGGGCATGAACGACGTCCGGTCATAGGAGTCGTGACGGATCGAGAGTGACTGGCCGGTCGTACCCAGGAGCACCTCCTGATGCGCGACGAGCCCTCGCAGCCGGACCGAATGCACGTGGATCCCCTCTGGCAGCGCGGCACCGCGCGCGTTCTCGAGCGCGATCGTCTCAGTGGGATCGGGCGCCCACTCCTTCGACGCGTGGGCCATTCGCTGGGCGGTGAGCATCGCCGTTCCCGAGGGCGCATCCAGCTTCGCGTCGTGATGGAGCTCGATGACTTCGGCCGTCTCGAAGTACGGCGCCGCCAACTCGGCGAAGCGCATCATGAGGACCGCGCCGATGGCGAAGTTCGGGGCGATGACCGCATTCGCGCGCGAGACGTCGAACTGCTTGCGCAGGTCTTGGAGGTCGTCGGCGGTGAAGCCGGTGGTGCCGACCACGGCGTGCACGCCGCTGTCGGCGCACCAGCCGAGGTTCTCGCGGGCCGCTTCGAGCACGGTGAAGTCGACGGCAACTTCGGCGGCGGCGTCGTCGAGCGCCTGGGGCGACGCCTGGACCTGGAGCCCAGTGCCGTGGACGCCGAGCTGCGCCAGGTCGATGCCGGCGTGGAACGGGTCGACGGCGGCCACCAGCTCGAGCTCGGGATCAGCCGTCACCGCCTGGCACACGGTCTGTCCCATGCGCCCGCCGGCACCGAACACCCCCACGCGGACCACGCACGCAGGGTATGCGAGCCCCGCCGCCGCTGCGCTCGTCCTTCTTCTCGTTCTGCCCTTCGCCCATCAGTACGGTTGCGACTTCGTCAAAGGAGTCGACAGCCCATGCTGCGCTGGATCGACGATCAGCGGTTCGTCATCGGCGAGACCAGCTTCCTCACAACGGGCGAACAGGATTGGAACGACACGCGATTCCTAACGTTCTTCATGAGCGCCGATTCCACCGTCGATCGATGGGCGACGGTTCGATCGACGGCGTCTTTGACGTCGCGGCATCGTTCGGCGGAGCGCGCACGAAAAGGCTCGGCCGCTACTGAGGCTCGTTTCAATCCATCATGTCGTCGACCCTCACGTACCCGACATTCGGAGGGTCGACGGTCTACGCCGCTGCGCGCGACTGCTCGTCGATGCCGTCCGACGCGCAGGGAGCGGATGCGATCGTGCCCCAACCTCGATGCGGGGTGATCGAGGACGAACGCGGGGAGCTTCCTTACGACACTGTTCAGCGCGACGACTCGCGGATAGCGTGAGCTCCGCGTCGTCACGGTGAACAGGATGGTGAAGCGATCATGCACCGACCGACGGCGTTCACGAGGCTTTGTGGCGTTCGCACAGCTTTCACCCGGCTGATCGCACTCGCGGTGCTCGCGCTGGGCATGGGAGCGATGGTGCCGGCAGGCATGGGCCACGGTGCGTTCGCGAGTGAGGACCCGCCGACACGCCAGGCCACCGGCACCGAGCGGGTGCGTGACTCACTCGATCGGCTCTCGCTCTCGTTCGTGCCCAACGTCGGGCAGGTGGATGGCGACGTGCGTTACTACGCGCACGGCGAGAACTCGGTGTTCGCGTTCGCGCCCGGCCGGGTCGTGCTCTCCTTCAGCCGCGGCGCACAGGGAGAGGCGTTGCATCTCGTGCCGGTGGACGCCCGTCCGGATGTGGCCCCGGAAGCACGCCACCGGGGCCGCGCGCAGATCAACTATCTCCTCGGATCGAAACGGCTCACGAACCTCCCGACGTACGGAGAAGTCGTGTACCCCGACGTCTGGCCGGGCATCGACCTCGCCTTCCGGGGCAAGGGCGGGGCGCTCAAGTACGAGCTCCGGATCGCTCCGGGTGCCGATCCGTCGCGCATCCATCTCGCCTACGAAGGCGCGGACGACATGTCGATCAGCGCCGGCGGCAACCTGCTCGTCGACACGCCGCTCGGGAGCCTCCGCGACTCGCAGCCCCGAACCTTCCAGCGAGTCGGGGGCAAACGGGTCAGCGTCGACAGCCGGTACGTCCTCGACGAACGCGCCGGGACCTTCGGCTTCGAGGTCGGCGCGTCCCACGACCCGACACGCCCGCTCGTGATAGACCCTGGTCCCGACTACTCCACGTTTCTCGGTGGCACTCAGAACGAGATCGGCATCGACATCGCTGTGGGCGCCGACGGCAGCGCCTACGTCACCGGTGGGACCCGCTCCTCGGCGGACTTCCCGATCACCCCGGGAGCGTTCGACACGAGCTACAACAACGCCCCGGGGGATCCGTTCCGGGACATCTACGTCGCCAAGTTGAACCCGAGCGGCTCATCGCTCGTGTACGCCACCTACATCGGTGGCAACCAAGCCGAATCGGGGCTCGGGATCACCGTCGACGCCGGCGGGCACGCCTTCGTCTCCGGCGGCACCGGATCTCCCGACTTCCCAACGACGCCGGGCGCGTTCGACGAGACCCACAACGGTTTCGAGGACGTCTACGTCGTCAAGCTGAGCCCGGACGGGTCGTCGCTGGTCTACTCCACCGTGATCGGCGGAGCCTCGGTCGAGGGCGAGTTCGCCCCCGGGATCGCGCTCGACAACAGCGGCAACGCCTTCATCACCGGTGGCACGGGCTCTCCGGAGTTCCCCACCACATTGGGCGCCTTCGACCGGACCCACACGGGCACGGGGCAGCTCGACGCCTTCGTGGCGAAGGTGAACCCGACCGGCTCGGCGCTTATGTACTCCACGCTGCTGGGGGGCGGCAAGCACGACACGGGATTCCGGATCGCAGTCGCCGCGGGCGTCGCCCACGTCACCGGCGACACGCAGTCGACGGCATTCCCCACCACCGCCGGGGCGTTCGACCGGACACACAACGGTGGCCAGGATGCGTTCGCCGCCAAGGTGCACGCCGGCGGGAGAAGCCTTCTCTACGCGACGTATCTCGGTGGCACCGCCTTTGAGTATGCGCGCGGGATCGACCTCGGCGCCGACGGCAGCGCCTACCTCACCGGTGGGACCTCCTCGCCCGAATTCCCCACGACGCCCGGCGCATTCGACCGGAGCTACAACCGGTTCGAGGACGGCTACGTCGCGAAGCTGAACAGCGCCGGCACCGCGCTCTCGTACTCCACCTTCGTCGGTGGAGGTGCCAAGGACCGGAGCAACAGCGTCGCCGTGGACAATGCCGGGAACGCGTACATCACCGGAGAGACCGCCTCGGCCGACTTCCCCACCACGCCAGGAGCGTTCGACGCGAGCTTCAACGGAGAGCAGGACGCGTTCCTGGTGAAGCTGAATGCCGGCAGCTCGGGACCTCTCGCGGCTTCGACCTTCCTGGGCGGGAACGCGGTCGACTTCGGCAGAGGGATCGCGCCCGGGCCCGGTGGATCCGTCATCGTGACCGGACGAGCCGGCTCGTCCAACTTCCCCACCACCGGCGGGGCCTTCGACACGAGCCAGAACGGCGGGCTCGACGCCTTCGTGACCAAGTTCCGGCTCTGATGCTCGTTCGAGCAAGTGAACGATCCGGGCGAGGCCCGCGACCCCGGGACATTCTTGTGCGAAGTGCTCACGCGGGTTCACACAATCTCGCGGTTGAGGGTGTCGCCCCTTGGGCAACATGCTCCCCCATACGCACCCCGCCCTTGATCAGCGCGCCTGACGCGCGTGCAACCGCGGCGCGCGCGTTTCTGCGCGCGCCGACGGCCGCCGATGACTTCTACGCACTGCTCTCGAACATGCGTGCGGGCGACGACCACGCCTTCGCAGTGTTGTGGCGAGCACTCAACCCGATGCTGCTCAGATACCTGCGGGTGGTGGCCGATGAGGTCGCGGACGACCTTGCCGCCGAGACGTGGCTCGAGGTCGTGCGCGGCCTCCATCGATTCGACGGCACACAGAGCGGCTTCCGGTCGTGGCTGTTCACGATTGCACGACATCGGTTCGTCGATTGGCACCGTTCTCGCGCCCGCAAGCCACTGGTCCCGGACGACCTGTTGGAGCTCCACCAGGAGACGACGGCCACCGAAGACCCGGCCGATATCGTCGCCATCGCCGACGATACCGACCACGCGTTGCGGCTCATCAGCCGCCTACCGCCCGATCAGGCCGAAGTCGTGGCGCTGCGCGTGATCGCCGATCTCGATGTCGAGCGAGTCGCTCGAATCGTGAGAAAGCGACCGGGCACCGTTCGAGTCCTGGCGCATCGTGGTCTGCGCAATCTGGCCGAGGTCGTCTTGCGCGAAGAAAGCCCACACGACCTGTAACGCGCGACGAGCGTTCATCGCTCTACTTGGCAATGCGCGACAGATTTCCCAGGTCTCACCGCGCGCCCAGGCTCGCCGAATTCGAAGTCGCGGCGCTGCTCGACGGGACCGCCGAGCAGCG